>JAHDCM010000176.1:3576-7586 GCA_020629895.1 Bacteroidota bacterium | reverse complement strand
AGATAGTGTGACTACTAGGAATGATGTTATGGTGAATTAGATTTTATGAGGCTGTAGATATAAGAAGAGCTAACCAAATCAATGGTTAGCTCTTTGTTTTTCTAAACAGTATCATTTTTGTAAAGTAAGGCAAATTAAAAAAAATAAATCCCTAACTAGACGAAGGCTATTTTCAAGTTAATCAAGGCGTGAAACGTAGGCATAGCCTCAAGCTACGGTGAGGCTTCACAACACAGAGTAGCTTGAAAAGAGACAAGTAAAGTTGTGGATTTATTTATTTTAGTTTGCCTAAATTATTATTAGTGAGCGGAGATGGACTCGAACCACCACTTTTGGCTATACCCAGTCATATAGGTGCCTCTACCAGTTGGGCTATCCGCTCTGGTGCCCCCACATTTTCAATGTCCTTCATGACGTGAGGGCTATTGCAATACTTAGTGTTCACTACGCCTTAAGCTAAATATCCTAGCTGCATTACCATATATGCTTGCGGCACTTATAACTCAAATAAATAATTGTAGAGTGCCGCAAGGGACTCGAACCCTTTTAGGCTAGACAGGGTACGCAGTGACTTTTCTTGCCAATAAGACAGAAGCTAAAGCTATGACCACAACATTCATGTTAACAGACTGGGCTTATAACTGTAATGGTAAGGCTAAAGCTATTGGTCATTTAAATTTCTTTTGCGATTTACGATTAACGTCAGACGTTCAATTGTAAATCGTCCGAAGTTTATTCCTGATGTAAATAATCAAAAAGCTTTTCGGCTGTCATTTCTGACTCGACTACCTCTACATCGTTGGCAGCTTTGAGAGCCTGTACCACAGCTAGGTGCAAGGCACTGATGCGTTTGAGTACTTCTGCACGTTGG
The DNA here is from genome assembly GCA_020629895.1 of Bacteroidota bacterium. GTDB lineage: Bacteria > Bacteroidota > Bacteroidia > Chitinophagales > UBA2359 > JAHDHP01. The sequence continues at coordinate 6,715 of JAHDCM010000176.1, read as the reverse complement.
CGGTGCGACCATTCGCCAGAGAAACGTTGAATAGAACCTTGTCCAAGTTCTTGGATGATATTTTTTTGAGCTACTTGAGGCGTATAATTCGCGGTGGTTTTACTCACGTTAGGATCTTCCAAGATATACGACTCTTTGATGGTTGTTTTATTGGTGTAGGTATTTTTGGGAGATTCAAAAATTGCTCGACCTTGATACATTTCGGCATCTGTTTCGTTCCACTCTTCGGCATCTGATCGTACAGGAATGTTGCCATACATACCTTTAAGATCACTACTTTCAAGGAGTGTTTTGAGACGAAGTAGTTCGAGGGAGGTAAACTCACCCCACGATTCCCCATCAACAATCAACTCTGCCTTTGCGATTCCACAAGAGTTAGTCTTTTCTTGTGAGAAGAGGGCATTGATATACTCAGAGTTGTTTTCGGTAAACCACTCAAGTTTTTCATCTACTGTTGTTTGAACAAGTACATTGCCACGACGAGAAACTTCATCGACAGTACCAGGATTGGCTTCGTAGGTTTTTCGTTCACCACGAAAAGCACCTTGCTTGTTTTTGAAAAAACCAATGTAATCTTTTAAGGCACCTTTAAATTGTGCAGCTAGTACATCTGTCTTGGCTAGTAGGATGTGTAGTTTTAGGGGAGATTTTTTGTTATTCTTTTTCATGTCTACTTTTCTTAATAATGGTTAAAAAATAAGTTCCTCATCTTTGAAAAAGAGATTTAGTCATAGATAAGGCGAAAAATGTAGGCGATGCAGCGCATCGGCGAGGCTTTTCAACGAAATATATGGCTAAATATCATACGCAAAATGCGGAAGTTATTCTTTATTCGTTATTTAATCAGGACCTTTTCCTGATGGATTTTTAAGATGTTAATTTCAGTGCAATAACTGTGCAAAGGTGGGATGAGTTCCGATAGTGTGAAATTTAAATAAAAAAAAGCTACCTCAATACATGATTAAGGTAGCTCTCTGTAAATAGGTCATAAATTGGGAGATTGACCTTTTATATCCTTCGATTATTGAGCTGCAATTTCTTGCATACGCTTCGAAATTTTTTCCATAAAGGCACTAAATTTAGCTGCATCTGCTTGGCCAATACCACTACTTAGATTTTGAGCAGCGGTTGCTAATTCTTGCCCTTCACTACTAAGATTAGTAAGAGCAGAAGCATCACCCGATTTCATAGCTTTGTATGCACTTTCATATTTTTCAATATACTTGGCATATTTGGTCGCGTAGTCGGTTAGTTTAGAATCGCTGAATGAAGGTACTTCAATACCTCCAATAGTTGTTGATTTTCCAGAAGAAGCAGTCGTAGCTGCTTTATCACCACCTGAAGTACTGGCACTGTCGCCACAGCTTGCTAAGGCAAAGAACGAACAGCAGAGGATTAATAAAAATAAATTTTTCATTGTTGTGTTAGATTTAGAGTTAAAAACTTGCTTTTTAATATAGTGTGATTTATTACTGTTGAGATTGCAAATGTAGGCGCGAAAACAAGGAAGTTATTTGTGCTTTCATATTTGCTAGAGGGTAGTTGATATTTGTAAGGAGTGGGTGGATATTTGTTGGAGCATAAAAATAAGCCTCCGCATTTTACTAGCATATTTGCTTCTTGTGATGATAAGGTCTAATCCATTTCCAACAAATAATTTGATCTTAACAATCACTTTGTGGAAGCCTGCAAGTAGTAAAATGGGAGTACTTATTAATTAACCATTATTATGCCCGTTTAAGCACCAATATTTTGTTTGTGTTGTTTGACGATTTACTGCAACATATACGATGTATAATGAGTAGTAAAAGTACGCTCGTCATATATAAATCGTAGATCGTTCAAACGCAGATGAAAGGCAAACAGCCAGAGGTTGTCATTTGTCGGGTAAACCACCAGCGATGATGCTGGCGGGAGCCTAATTCAGCATTGGGCGACCACAAGGGATCGCCCCTACATTCAATCATTGTTTACCGCGTGAGGGATAGTAGCGGTAGCTTGGTGAAGTAGAAGGCTTGTGGAGCTTCGACTAGCAGGGCTGACGAAGGAAGACACTGCTAGGCGTTTAGCGTAACAGCTTTTCTACGAGCCAACTACAAGCGGATAGCCCGACCAAGCCACAATGCTGAAGCATAGCCCGTTCATGCGTCATCGCATGAACAAGCAGCATGGCTGCATGGTGGCTTGGACACGCCCAACTAATTATGCAACAACTCCTGCTTTTGGGTCACTACCGTATTGGTTGTCTCCACTGTCTCCTTCGATTGTACATAGGTACAAGTTGTAAAAAGGAATGAGGATGAACCAACCACTTTTGTTGATATCGTGCATGCGGCGGATAGCTACTGCGATGTTGGGACATAGTACTGCTAATGAGTAGATGGTTCCAATAATAGGTAAACCAATGATTCCTGCTACAATACCAAGTACTACTGAAATGATGACATTTACTAGTGTAAAGTACCAGAATTCGGCACGTCTAGCTCTTCCTGAAAAACCAGTATAGTTTTTTAGTACAGCGAGGTAATAGTTAAACATTTCCATTTGATTAGAATTTTATTTTCGTCCTACTCGTAAGGCTTTTCGGATTCGCCTCGTTTTTTTGAGTGGTCTCTGAACTCCACTTTAGCAAATTCAGCAAACAGGGTCTATATTTATTTATTTGCTACAATGCTGATTCATTAATCCTGCAAAAGCATTGTAAGTATGTTCGTTTTCGAAGTAACTGGCATCGAAAGCGTAACGATGGTTATATCTTGTGTAGATGACTACTACAAATTCATCGCCACTTTTTTCGTAGAGTTCAGTTACATCATCAAATAGGCATTCTTTTTTGCTGGCTCCAATCATTGAATAGACAGGAAAAGAAATGCCTTGTGTAGTCAATAAAATTTGGCTTTCTACCTGTTGGGCAGCTAACCATTTGATGAGGTTGTAGATGCCTACTAGTACTAGTAAAGTTCCAAACAATAAAAGGGTGTATCCACTGTTAGGAGGTTCTAATAACACTAGGCGTTTATAGGCTAGTGTAAAGGTCTGGGTGGCTCCGATATAAATAGCGGCTCCTCCTAGTACTAACAATAAGATAAACCAGTAGGAAAAACTGGGTTTATAATAGAATTTCTCCATTTTCATATAG
>JAHDCM010000176.1:0-3476 GCA_020629895.1 Bacteroidota bacterium | reverse complement strand
TAATGATGACCATGAAGAATGGTTCTTGAGGTGCTGGTGATCCTTTTGAAATAGAGGTTGCACAATGAGTTGTGTTTTGTATGGCAGCAAAAACTAATTGGCAACCTCTAAAAAGGCAAACAGGATTGTGATTGTATTCTCAGTTCTACTGTTTGCCTTACGAAACTCTTTGAGTAGAACAAGTTTCTACAAAAAGGCTCCAATCAAATAGATAGTAGGAAGAAATAAATCACTTATCACCTAACTTTATTATCAAAAGAAAGTATAAACAAACTGTCTTTACTTCCTTATGACACCGCTAATTTAGGGGGAAAAAATATTTTAAATGGGCAGGATATAAATTCGTAGGCATTGGAGGTAAATTCGTTTTGCCTAGGTCGAAATGTGTTTTTTTGAGTCTTCTTATAATAGCCTTTTTAATAAGGCTTCTTTTTTTCGAATGGCTACTGGAATGCTGATATTATCGCGGAGATACAAGGCTCCTCCTTTTTCATAACGATCTACAAATTCAAGATTGACAATAAAGGATTGGTGAGTACGCATAAAGCGTTCTTCGGGTAGGAGTTTTTCGTATTCTTTGATAGATTTGGAAACGGTAAATTTACGTTGATCAAGTAGATGAAAGGTGGTGTAACCTGCATCGGATTGGCAGTACACCAATTGGTCAAAACGAATGATTTGGTAACTGTCGAATAAACGTAAGACAATTTTATTGCTACGTCCCGCTAACTGGCTATTGGCAACGTGAAGTCGCTCGCTCAGTCGGGTTTCGTGAATGGAAATGGCCTTTTTCAAAATGGCCGCCAATTCGTCTTCATCTATTGGCTTCACTAAATAATCTAAGGCTCCTTGTTTAATCGCTTTTAGGGCATATTCTTCGTGAGCAGTGATAAAAACAATATTAAAATTACGCTCTTCTAGCCGATTGAGGAAGTCGAAACCTGTGCCGTCTGTTAGGTTAATATCTAATAACACAAGGTCGGGTTTGCAATTTTTAGCTAATATCAAGGCCTCGGCAATAGTGCCACAATCTCCTACTACAATGAGGTCTTCTTCTAGTTCATTCAGTAGGTTCAAAATACCTTTCCGAATAATAGGTTCGTCGTCAATAACAAGTGTACGTATCATAATTAGATAGAAGTTAAGCGCGTTTATTTGAAGGGTAAAAGCAGCGATACATGTGTGCCTTGTTTTCCTTCATCAAGTTTGTTACTAATGGTGAGGGCTGCCGGAATATCCATTTCTTTGCTGAAGTGAGAAAGCCGTGCTTTGGTGATTTTAGTAGAAAGTGATTTTGTTTTATAGCCAATTCCCGTTTGTTTAATGGCATCAGAAGTCAAGCCTACCCCGTTATCATCTACTTCACAAAATAAGTACCCGTTTTTTTTCACGATAGATACCTTAATCTTTCCATCCTCTACTTTGCGAATACCATGTTCAATGGCATTTTCTACAAAAGGTTGAATCAACATTGGGGGTACCAATATATCTTCGGTATCAATAGAAGGAGCAATAGATAATTCAAATGCAAATGATTCGTCAAATCGAATAAGTTGCAAGGCGATATAATCTTCAATCGCGTCTATTTCACTTTTAAGACTGACAAACTTCTCTGCCGAGTTTTCAAGAATGACCCGCATAAGACGAGAAAAACGGGTTAGATATTTACTTGCCCGTTTATTCTCGTTCGATAAAATGAGCGACTGAATGACCGAAACCGTATTGAAAATAAAATGAGGATTCATTTGCGAACGCAATAATTTCTGTTCCAATAACTCCATATCCGATTTTGCCTTAAAATTGCGTTCTCTAAAAATCAAATAGGCAATAATACTACCCAACAATAATAAACCCAATAAAGAGAAAATCATTAAATTGCGTTGTCGAATCAATAAAGTATTGGCTTTATTACTTTGTGCCAATTCGTTGATCTCTGCCTGTTTTAGCCGCACCTCAAACTCATTGCGAAGCATGAGCGTTTGGCGCATTTTATCTCCCTTTTCTAGCTCCAATTGATAATCCAAATATTTTTTGTGTGCCACTAAGGCAGCCTCAAAATTACCTTTGTATTTATAGTAATCACACAAAATAAGATAACTCTCGCCCAAATCCCTACCTGCTTCCTCCTCCTTATCTGCATCCACTTTACCTTGTTGATAATAATAATCAGCCTTTTCAACATTCCCCAATTTGGCATAACAATCCATCAATTGGAAATTGAAATAATGATCAGATGAAGAATGCTTTTGCAGAAAAGGAAGATGCTGTTCAATCAATTGAATCGACTCTTTGCAATTGCCATTTTCACGATAGGCCACCCCCAATACATAATTCGCAGAACCACGCATGATTTCATCCGACTCCGAGTAGGCATGCGCAATTTCACTCGCTTTTTTAGCCCAGGTCAAGCTCATCGAATAATCCCCCTTATTCGCATATACACGCGATAGACTTCCACTCAGATTTTTAATATGAAACGTATCTTTTTCAGCATGAGCATGCGCAATCAAGTCCGTGTACCACTCAATTGCCTTATCGTACTCCGCAATATATGAATAAACAATTCCCATGCGATTCCCCAACATAAAATAACCACTTCCTTTCTTTTCATGCAGCCATTCAAATGCTTCTTGATAGTATTTTAAAGCGAGGTAGTAATTTTCCATATTCCGGTAACAATCACCAATTGTTCGTAAAGCACTCCTCGAAATATATGAATAGTTATTTAGTTTTGCTACTTGAGCCACAGGCAATAAGCTGTCAATGCAAATTTGGTAACGATCAAAATGAAAGTGATTTTCTGCCCGTATAAACCGCCAAAATACCTTCGATTCTAAGTCCTCCGACTGCGCCACCTTCGAATAGATCGAATCTAACATCACATAACAACTATCCTCCTTCTCTACACAAAAACTATGTATGTGATAAAGCTCTTTGTACAATGCCGTATGTTTTGCCGATACTTGCGATACCTGTCCTATACATAAAAACAATACAAACCACCAAAATATACGTGTGTTAGGTTTCATGGGTTGCGAAAGTTAAACCATAGAGTAGCTAGTACAAATCTAGTGTGCAGATTTGCAGAAATGATCTCTCAAAAAAATAACGGGCTAATAGAAGGTAAGAAGAGAAGGTAATGGTTCTAAAACGGACAGTTGAGAGATTGTTTACAAAAGTAATCATTTTATTTAATAACTCAAGTTCTTATTCCGTCATTAAGACGTTTTAAAAAACGTCTCTACTCATTCATTCACGCATTATTATCTGGGCGTGCCGTTTATTCAAAAAGCGCAATCTTTTACCACTTGCTCCCGCCAGCGTCCCGCTGGTGGTCACCAGTAGCAAAAGATTGCGCTTTTTGAATAAACGTCGGGCTATCCGTTTGTAGTTGCCTCATACCCACTTGTTCAGCTTATGTCTAGCAGTGTCTTCCTTCGTCAGCCCTGCTAGTCCTTGCTTCACAAAGTGGCTAT
>JAHDCM010000175.1 GCA_020629895.1 Bacteroidota bacterium | reverse complement strand
TAATTTTCAATTTGCTTATTTGTTGGACGATCAAACAAGATATAATTATTACTAGGCTTTCGATCATTAAATAACACCTTAAAACTAGCTCCCTTCGTAATCGGAAACCCATGTATATTGGTAAAAGTATTGATTCGCTCCCCTTTTTGTTCCATTGCTCCATAATACCACTCCCCATTCAATAAAAAACGATAATGCGTATTACCTGCTAATTGATAAGAAGTACCATGCAATTCATACGTAGCCTTTTTATGTTTACCAACATATAAAATCTTGGCATTAGCCATCACACCACCTTTCTTAAGTCCATTTTCTCGTTGCCATAAATACACCAAAGGAATGCTCAAAATAGCCAACAACATCAATAACATAGCCGAGCCAATCCCCCACTCTTTTAAACGATCTATTAGTTGTTTGCGTTTACCTATTTGACTGGTTGTATAATCTGAAGAAACAAACTGATAGGCATATTCCTGCTCTTCTTTTACAATATTGACCCGACAAAGCTCACTATCTACAAAAAAAGAAATCGTCTCTTCTCCCGTTGCCAATAATGGATGCTCCTGACTATAGAAAGTATTCCCATTTAGTTTGATAACCACCAAACCAGAATGCTCAAAGTGGAACAATTCCACAATATGTGAGCGTTGTACACCGTAATATATCCAGCGTTCCTGATGCAAGCTTTTTTGATTTTATTATAACATAACTTTATAATGATTCAAGGAACCTTATACTGATTATTCTTATCTTCGCTTCTCATATTTATACTAATGATGAATAATACCACCTACCAAACACCTCCTACTAGCATTTGTCAACTAGTAGATGCCCCCTTTGCACCACCAATTAGTATCAGCCCAAACAAAAAGTGGCTACTAATAAAACACCTTCCTAGCCTCCCTCCAATTGAACAACTGGCTCAAAAAGAGGTAAAACTCGCGGGTTTGCGTATCAATCCACAAGTCAATGGCGAAGCACATGCTTTTTTCTGCCACCAACTACAAATCAAATCGCTAGAAGATCATCGTATTCACCATTTCAATGGTCTACCTCCAGATGCCAAAATCAGACATATTGCTTGGTCACCAGATAGCCATTATGTTTCTTTTACTAATCGTACTAACAAAGGTATCAGCCTGTGGATAGCTGATGTACAAACATTAGAAGCAAAAAAACTAGCCGACCAAATCAATACCACCCTCGTTTCCTATCCTTACCGTTGGCTACCCAATAGTCAAGGTTTACTCTTTACACAAATAGCCTCCAATCGCGGCGACGCTCCTCCACCACCACTAACAGCAACGGGGCCTATTATCCAAGAAAACACAGGAAAAAAAGCACAAGCTCGTACCTTTCAAAATTTACTAAAAAATCCGCACGATAAGGCACTTTTTCAATATTACTGTGCCAGTAATTTAGTTAATGTGTCTCTTCAAGGACAAACGAAACAACTAAAAGTGCGTGGCTTGATTCGTCATTTTACGATTTCTCCTAATCAGCAATACATACTAGTTAAAACGCTTCATCCTCCATTTTCTTATTTATTTCCTCATCAACGTTTTCCGCATACCGTCAATATTTGGTCATTTGAGGGCAAAATGATCAAAGAATTGGTCAAGAAACCACTCATGGATGACATACCAATTACCATAGGTTCTGTAAGTAAGGGGCCGCGTAACTTTGGCTGGCGTCCTGACCAAGCTGCAACACTCTACTGGCTTGAAGCACAAGATGAAGGAGATGCGGGAAAAGAAGCAGCTATTAGAGACCAATTATTTACGCTTTCTGCTCCTTTTAATCAGACCCATATTCAAGCCTCTATCACACTACCATTGCGCTATGATGGCTTAAAATGGCTTAATAATCAAGTAGCGATTATCGAACAATGGACCTGGAAAAATAGACGCTTAGTGACCTCCTTATTCAATCCCTCTGCACCCGAAAAAGGGCTAGTAACCATCTTCGATCGTTCTTGGGAGGATCGTTATAATAGTCCTGGTAATTTCATCACTAAAACCAATGAAACAGGAAAAAGTGTCTTAGTTAGTAATGAGGCTCAAACCCATTTATATCTATTTGGCGAAGGTGCTTCACCCGAAGGAAATCGTCCTTTTGTACGTCAAATAGCCATTGAAGACTTAACACAAAAAGAACTTTGGCGATCTAGTTCCCCTTATTATGAACGTCCCATCCGATTTTTAGATATTGAAAAAGGAAGCCTACTTATTAGTCGAGAAACGCCTGACACCCCTCGTAATTACTATCTCCAATCCATTCACCCAACCGATACAACACCTATTGTTGCCATTACCAATACACCACATCCCTACCCACAAATGAGGGAGATACAAAAGGAAATGATACACTATTTCCGTTCTGATGGGGTAGCACTCTCAGCAACTTTATACCTGCCACCTAATTATCGAAAAGGTATCGATGGTTCTTTACCACTGATTATATGGGCATATCCACGAGAGTATAAAAATGCAAATGTAGCAGGGCAAGTCAAAGAATCACCCTATCAATTCAACCGTATTCCAGTAACATCTCCACTTGCTCTACTTGCTGAGGGCTATGCTATTTTACATAATCCTTCTATGCCTATTATAGGAGAAGGAGATACCGAACCCAATGATGATTATATTCGTCAACTCGTTGCCAATGCTCAGGCAGCTATTGACAAAGTAGTTGATATGGGTATAGCAGATCGACATCGTATTGCCATTGGAGGACACTCTTATGGAGCCTTTATGACCGCCAATTTACTGGCGCATTCCGACTTATTCGCTGCCGGTATCGCTCGTAGTGGAGCCTACAATCGTACCCTTACTCCCTTTGGGTTTCAATCGGAAGAACGCACTTTTTGGGAGGCAACCGATACCTACCTCAAAATGTCCCCTTTCTTATATGTGCCACAAATAAAAAGCCCTATACTCCTTATTCATGGTGCAGAAGATAGTAATTCTGGAACCTACCCTATGCAGACAGAGCGTTTTTACAATGCCTTGAAAGGACATGGTGCCCTGGCGCGTTTGGTGATGCTACCCCATGAATCACATGGTTATTTAGCTAAAGAATCTATTTTACATGTACATTGGGAAATGCTCAATTGGTTAGATAAACATGTCAAACATCGAGAAATGGAAGAAGCAATGATCAAATAGAGCTAATAATCTGCTCAAAATTTAATATCTTGTCCAGATATTTTACCTTTTGATGCCTATTTATTATGTCTACAGCTCCCATATCTAAAATATACAATATCAATTATTTTGCCTTTCAGAAGAATATTGCGGGAATCACGCATCAAGAAAGCATGATACAACCACACGAAAGCACTAGCTCTATCAACTGGATCATGGGGCATTTGGTATTGGTACGCGATGAGGTACTCAAATTATTACAGGAAGAAATACTGTGTGATGAAGGCTGTCGAGAAATTTATGGGGCAGGAACTGCTGGTTTAGTAGATGTGCGAGCAGCCATTGACCTGCCTGAACTGGTAAATGCTTTCCAACACTCTCAAGAAATTATTAACGAAAAATTACAGCTATTTGAAAAAGAGACGCCTAGAAATGTAGATGAATTGATGGTACAATTAGCAGGCTTTGGCTTCCATGATGCTTACCATATTGGTCAATTGGGATATATTCGCCGTTTATTAAATAAGCCCTCTCTGCTCGGTTAATTTAAAATTGAATACCTGTTCGAATTACTAAGCGTTGTAAATTTAAAGTACGCTCGTGAAGTCCTCCATTTATATCGGTATATTTAGCAAAAGTGGTTTGTTGCTTGTAACCTATATTCCACACCCAAGCTAAACGATTGGACTTATAAACCTGTATGCCTATTCCTGCGCCATATACAATGCCTCCTCGTTGACTGTCTGTATAATTTTCAATTTCGTCGGCTGAAGTAAACCCATAACCTACATCACCATATACATAAGGACTTACATTTCTATCTCCCATCAAGTATCCCCGAACATCGGCAAAAATAGGAAAGACATTTCCATCTTCAAACATATCAACACCTAACCCAACTCCTACGGACAAATAATCTCCGAACTGATACCCATTTATAGATTGCAAGCTCAAATGAGCCTCTTCTCCGTTCACACTTTTCCCTAATAACACTCCAGCTTCCGTAATATTAACAAAACCTGAGCGATCACCATCATTCCCAAAGTCCTCCATAAGTTGTTGAGCAATGGCATCTAGTCCAATAAACAATAAAACAATGATTAATGAGTTAAGTTTCCATTTCATAGACTTGCTTTTTATATTGACTTCTTTACATATTTAAGTAGTTTCTTCAAAATTGGGAATTAATTTTGATAGAGACAGAAGTGGTTGCCAACAAAATAGTTGGAAATATCATTCCAGTTATTTATTCTTCCTTACTTATTCTCTATAAAAATTATTCCATTTTAAATAAATTATCTATAAACCAGACAACCCTTTTAAATTTTATTGCGTTTTCAATGTAAATATGTGCTCAGTCCTATATTTTTTAAGCTAAAAAAACTTTTTTAGGTTGTCTTCCCAATTTTAAGATAAACCAAAATACCATTCATGAAGACAAAAGTATACATACAACTTCCCATTTCATTAGTTTTAATTTACTTGGGGATCGTTGCATTGGGTTTGCAAAGTTGTAATGACACCTGTGAAGAAGTGTACACTTATACCATGCTAGAGCCTGTATATCGCACAGCTAAGGAAATTAGAGCAACAACTGTAACGGTAGAAACTCCTCGTGATTTGGTAGACCCAGGAAAAATTTACTTTAAACAGCCCTATATTTTCATCAACGAAAAAAATAAGGGAATACATGTTATTAATAACAGCAATAACCGTAATCCACAAAATGTTGCCTTTCTCAACATACCAGGAAATGTAGATATAGCTGTTAGAGGAAATGTGCTTTACGCTGATAGTTATATCGACTTACTAGCTATTGACATCAGTGATCCACAATCTGCTGAAGTACTAAACCGCGTGGAAGATGCATTTGCCAAAGGCTTTCAATATAATACTGAAAACGATAGCTACATTGTATCCCTAGAACCCGTCGAATATACGGATGTTTATTCTTGTGAAGAAGCTCCTATATTACCAGGACGGCCTACGGAAGAAGATAATGTGTTTGTAGACCCAGTTGTTGATGAAGATTTTGATTTTATTGGAGGTGATGACAGTGTTGAAGCAAGCCCTATTCAACCAGGAAACAATAGTCCTAATATAGGAGTAGGTGGCTCACTTGCTCGTTTTACCCTCTATGCAGGGCATTTATATGTTGTTACTCAAAGCAATCTACAAAGTTATAGTCTCAAAGAACCTAGCCTACCCACCTTAGTAAATGATTTACAGGTTGGTTGGAATATTGAGACTGTTTTTCCCTTTGAAGGTCATCTACTCATTGGTTCACAAACAGGTATGTTTATCTATAATTTAGATGAACCCGCTTTACCCAATTTTGTTTCTCAATTTCAACATGTACGCAGTTGTGACCCCGTAGTTGCTGAAGGTAATTATGCTTATGTTACTCTTCGTTCAGGCACCTTCTGTCAAGGATTTACGAATCAACTGGATGTCCTTGATATCAGCGATTTATACAATCCTCTTTTAGTCGCCACCTATCCGATGACCAACCCTGCGGGATTAGGCATTGACGATGGCATCTTGTTTATCTGTGATGGAAATGACGGTTTAAAGATATACAATGCTGAAGATCCTGAAACAATTTCACAAAATCAAATCGCTCATTTTCCAGAAGTAAATTCTTATGATGTCATTCCCTATAATAATACATTATTTTTAATTGGGGAAGATGGCTTTTATCAATATCGTTATGATGACGAAAATATTGTATTACTAAGTCAAATCTTAGTAACACCATAGCGAACAAACTAAGAGGCTGTCTTGATTTTACAATCAGGCTTAGAAAAAGCATCTTTTTCGACCTAATTGTACCTTTTTTTCGGCACGTAGCTCTGCTATGTATCTCAAAAAAGGCTTCATTAGGTCAAAAAATCTAGCTGTTCCAGCTCCAATTCTAAAATCAAGACAGCCTCTAAAATAAATAATTCTATAAAACGGTGATTAGTAAATTATTTAGAAACAGGTAGTATTCATGCTGCCTGTTTTTTTATTTTTAAAACGGCTTAAAATTTGTATTTTTTGGGGCAAAATCAATAATCATGAGATACCGACTACTGCTACTGCTGTTTATTGTGTTGATAAGCCTACTTTTAAGTAGTTGTTCTGACGAATGTGAACGCCATTACACTTATGCGACCCTTGACCCTGTATATCTATCATTTGAAGAGCTACAAGCCACTCCTATTCAGTTAAGTTCTCCACAAAGTATTGTCAACCCTGGCAATATAGAGAGCTACGAGCATTACTTATTTATCAATGAAATTTTTAATGGCATTCATGTTATTGACAATAGTAATCCACAGAGTCCTCGCCAAGTTGGCTTCATCAAACTAAGAGGTAATTTCGATATAGATTTAGATGGGACTACCCTTTATGCAGATCATTACACAGATATAGTCGCCATTGACATTAGTCGTCCAGCATCTCCTCAGTTATTAAGTCGCACCTTGAATGTCTATTTAGATTCGTACACCACTAATGTGAACGGAATTATAGTAGGTTGGGAAGAACAAAGAAGAGATAGTACCTTACTATGTGGAGAACCTAGCCCCAATGTAGGGGTTATTGCTAATTGGTGGCCACAAGAGGAATACGACGTATTTGTTGACCCTTCTCTTGCGCCTAATATTTCAGGTTTTGATGTATCTCGCCTTCCATTTGACACAACGGCCAATTATGGAAAATTCCACTACCGTTTTGTAGCAATGGACAAACACTTAATTACTTTTAGAAATACGACCCTTCGCATTTATGAGGCATCGAACCCTGAAAATCTAAATCGTATTGCCAATATACAAGGCGTTCGCGGTGTTTATGGCTTTGAGTATAATGGCTACCTAAGCTTAGTAGAATATTGGCGATCTAGCTTTCTAAATCCTACTGCCCTGTTCGAAGGGATACTAGACATTTCTTATATTTCAGAGATGAAAGTTTGCCAAGAGCCTACTATATGGGCAGCAGATCTAATTATTCCGGTTGTAAAGGAGGCTAATTGTTTTAATCCGCTTATTGATACGAATAGTGTTTTTATTGTGAACGTAGACAAAGAACGCCAATTAAACATTAAAAATAGTATCTCTCCTTTACCTTTGGCTCCTAAATCGGCCATTTTTCTAGGCCCTAATCGCTTCCTTTTTTGCGCGGAAGCTGGTGTCTTTGCTTATAATTTCAATAAACTAGAGCCATTAGAAGATTCGGATAATCGTCCTGTAAACCCCTATACAGTAGAGCAAATTGAAGGGAATTATTGGGTGAAGGCAGAAAATGGTTTGTTTCAGTACGATTATAGTCCGCAACAAGGAAAATTGATTCGTTTGGGGAAATTGGTGAGAGAATAAAATTGCGTGAGGGATAGTAGTGGTAGCTTGCTGAAATAGCTGCTTTGTGAAGCAAGGACTAGCAGGGCTGACAGCGGAAGACACTG
>JAHDCM010000174.1 GCA_020629895.1 Bacteroidota bacterium | reverse complement strand
TACTCCTTAAAGATAGTTGTTTGTTGTTGGAAAACAAAAATTTGCCTAGATTATTAGGAAGGGAGGCAGCCTACATCTGCTCGCCAGTACGTGCATAATACCCCGTCCCATCATAATCGCGTCTTCGCGGGTTTGCCTGACAGGCCGTACTACAAGCACCTGCTAATTCCCAACCGCAATCAGCACACTGTACAAAATGCTCATTACACTCCGGATTTGAGCAATTGACCATCTTTGCTGTTTCTGTTCCACAATTACGACAGGTCGATATAATAGTCGGATTTACCTCATTCACATCCGTCACAATTCGCTTATCAAAAACATAGCACTTCCCATCAAAATCCTTTCCACCCGTTTCCTTCGAATACTTCAAAATTCCCCCGTCAATTTGAAATAAATTTTCGCGTTTAAAGCCCTTTTTCAATAACAATGCCGTCGCCTTTTCACAACGAATCCCCCCCGTACAGTAAGCAATGATTTTTTTATCCTTATACACCTCCAATTCCTCTATTTTTTCAGGAAATTCACGAAAGGTATCTATATCTAAAGTCAATGCTCCCTTAAATTTTCCCACTTCATACTCCACCTTATTGCGAACATCCAACATATACACGCCTTCCTGATCTTTCAAATCCAGTACTTCTTGTGCCGACAAATGATTAGCGGTTTCTTCCAAAGGATCTACCTCCTGAATACCAAAATGTACCAGTTCGTGGCGATACTTTACATGCATCTTATTAAAAGACACCGCATCTTCGGAATCAATCTTAAACTCCATTTGGCTAAATAATGGATGCGCATTCATGTACGACATATACTTGGCACATTGTTCAATTGTACCCGAAACCGAGCCATTAATCCCCTCATTAGCCACATAAATTCTCCCCTTCAAGCCAATTGACTTACAAAATTTAAGATGTTCTGCGGTAAATACTGCTGGTTCTTCAATCGGAACATACAGATAAAATGCTAGTGTTTGAAACTCTTTCATGAATTTATGTATTTTAATAATCTACAAAAATACAAAAATGTACTTGGTGATACAAGATATAAAAACGACCTAATGCAAGAAAAAATAAAAACAGTACTACGGCAACTAGAGAAAAGCCATCAAATACGCATCTTATATGCCTGCGAATCTGGAAGCCGCGCATGGGGTTTCCCCTCTCCTGATAGCGATTACGATGTACGCTTCATTTATGTCCATCCAACCGACTGGTATTTGTCTATCAATGAAAAAACGGATTATATCAACCTCGACCTCGATGATGGACTGCTTGATTTAGGAGGGTGGGACATTCGCAAAACCCTCAACCTATACGCCAAATCTAATGCATCCGTTTATAGTTGGATTGACTCGCCAATTGTGTATCAAAGTGATGACTATTTAAGAGAGCAACTCCACAGCTTACAAACACAATATTTTACTCCCAAAACCACGATGCTGCATTATTTAGGAATCACCAAAAAAATGCTAAATACCGAGTTGCAACACGAACAAGTCAAGCTCAAAAAGTACTTCTACGTCATACGTCCACTGCTATGCGCTCGTTGGATTGTCGATACTAAAACGCCACCTCCAATGGAGTTTTATCGCCTATTGCCATTACTCAAGGAGCGTCCAAAATTGTTAGCAAAAGTACATGAGTTATTAAAGTGGAAAGAAACTGCCAGTGAACAAGATACCATTGAGCGACAGCCAATTATTCATCAATTTGTAGAGGAGGAAATGACCTACTGTTATCAAGCAGGAGCAGTTATGGAAAGCAATTTCCCCGATAAAGAACCACTAAACCAGTTGTTTCGAGAAGTACTTCAGCGAAGTAATTCATTCTTTGAAAATGCTTAGGTAATTATGTTTCTTTTGGGCGTGCCGTGTATAAAAAAAGCGCAATAACCGTTTTAGGGTTACTGCGCTTTTTTTATACACGTCGGGCTATCCGCTTGTAGTTGCCTCATAGACAAGGTGTTTGGCTAAAGTCCTAGCAGTGTCTTCCTTCGTCAGCCCTGCTAGTCCAAGCCTCACTACCTTTCTATTTCGTCAAGCTACCCACTACTATCCCTCACGCGAAAGCCCCTCCAGCAATTCCGCTACTGTCTCCACAGGCATTCGACACGACATGCCCTCACAAATATAAATCAAGGTTTGGCCTTCCACATAACGATCCTCAAATAAGGAAAAAGAATCATTAGGAGTTGTACTAGCAGCTAAAACAATAGCGGGCAGATGTAATTGTTGAATTTCTTTTGCAATTGACAAGGCCTCCTTTCCCACAACAGCTACTTCAAAATGAGGAAAAGCAACCTGCATCCAAGCATTCGCCCACTGTCCCAAAGAAGTAGGTAGCTTCATTAAAGCCGTCTCAGCCGACTTAATCATTTTAAGAGCTTTCTCTTGGTAAGTAATATTGCCCAACAAAGCTCCCAAACGTTGATAGTTAATGGCCATCGTTGAATTACCTGATGGAGTAGCTCCATCATAAAATTCCTTTTTTCGCAGTACAATATCCGCTTGATAATCGGGCGTATAATAAAATATAACTGAATTCGGGTCGCTAAAATGGCGTTCTACAAATTGCAATAAGCCTTCAGCTAGTTCGAGTAATTCGGGTTTGAAATTGAGTGAATAAACATCTAAAATAGCCGCAATTAGGAGGGCATAATCATCTAAGAAGGCAGGAAATTGGGCTTGCCCATTTTTGTAAGTATGAAGTAGGTGATATGCACTATTACCACGCTTATATTTTTCTAGCATAAAAGCTAAGTTGCGTTCGGCAACTGCTTGATAATGGTCATTTTGAAGAGCAGCAGCGGCATGAGCAAAAGCCGAACACATCAAGGCATTCCAGCCAAGAATAATTTTATCATCTAGGCCTGGCTTTATCCGTTTTTCGCGCGCATTAAACAAGAGTTGACGGCTTTGAGCCATTTTTGTTTTTAACTCGGCTACGGAGATACTATTATTGGTGGCAAATACTTCGTAAGAAAGCGGGCAATTCAAAATGTTTTGATGTTCCCAATTGCCAGCAGTAGAAACATCATAAAAGTCCTTAAATAAGGCTGCATCAGCTCCTAACAATTGATCTATTTCCACCTCATCCCATACATAAAATTTCCCCTCTACTCCTTCCGAGTCAGCATCATAAGAAGCGTAAAAGCCTCCTTCCTGACTCATCATATCGCGCGCAATAAATTGAAGCGTATGTTCAATCGTTTCACGATATAAATCCTTTTTAGTCAACTTATAAGCTTTAGCAATAACAGCAACCAATAAGCCATTATCATAGAGCATTTTTTCAAAGTGAGGAACCAACCATTTTTTATCAACGGTATAACGCGCAAATCCACCCCCCAATTGATCATAAATACCGCCTTGTATCATTTTATCAAGCGAGAAGGTGAGATGTTGTAAAGCTTCTTCGTTTTGGGTATGATAGTGGTAATCCAGCAACCATTGTAGGTTCATCGTACCGGGAAACTTAGGTGCGTCTCCAAATCCACCATCTGCTAAATCGAAATGGCGTTTTAAGCGTTCAAAAACTTCTTTTACTTGTACTTCTTCAACAGGCTTGGAGATAGTCGGATCAATAATAGGGCTTTTAAAAACAACTTGATCGCGCGTTTGAATATGATAAGTTAGTTGGTTGGCTTGTTTTTCGATTTCTTCTCGTCGATGGTGAAATGCATGATGAATGCGCTGAAGGACATCTATCCAAGATAGACGATTGTACATCGGTTGAGGTGGGTAGTAAGTACCTCCATAAAAAGGCCGTCCATCAGGCGTCAAAAAACAGTTGAGCGGCCAGCCACCACTACCTGCAATAGTAGTTAAGGCTTCCATGTATATTTGGTCTAAATCGGGTCGTTCTTCTCGGTCTACTTTAATATTGATAAAGTGAGCATTCATAAAGGCTGCCACTTCTTCATTTTCAAACGATTCACGCTCCATCACATGGCACCAATGACAAGCGGCATAACCAATACTGATTAAGATAGGTTTATCTTCCGCTTTGGCGCGTTGTAAGGCAACTGCTCCCCAGGGGTACCAGTCCACAGGATTATGAGCATGTTGTAAAAGGTAAGGGCTAGTTGAATGAACTAGCTGATTGGTGTGTTTAGGATTTGGGTGGCTCATATTTGCCGTTAGCCTTTAGTATATATTTCTCAATAGCCATCGTCATCGAAGGCACACCTGGTTGTGGAGCTTTTATATCCAAACGCAAGTTATATTCCTCTATGATTCGAGCAGTAGCAGGACCAAAAGCAGCAATACGGGTATTATTTTGTTTGAAGTCTGGAAAGTTGTGGTAAAGTGACTTAACCCCTAATGGACTAAAGAAAATGATAATGTCATAAAAAATATTCTCTAAATCCGATAAGTCACTAGCAACCGTATCGTAGATAGGGGCTTCCATAAAATTGAAGCCATTTTCTTTGAGGTAATTAGGTAGATCGTCTTTTCTACTAAGAGAACAAGGCAATAAAAAGGATTCTTTATTCACATGCTTTTTCATCACGTCTTTAAGGCTTGCTTGTGTTCCTTGTTTCTTGGCGAAAAAGACCTTGCGTTTGCGGTAGGTAATAAACTTTTGAAGAAAAAGAGCGATAGCTTCTGAAGCACAGAAATATTTCAAGTCAGGAGAAACCTTAATTCGGAGTTCCTCGCAGATTCGAAAAAAGTGTTTAATGGAGTTTTTACTCGTAAAAATAATCGCACTATAATCAGGTATATTGATGCGTTTTTTTCGAAATTCTTTACCAGAAACGCCTTCTACCTGTATAAAAGAACGGAAATCAATCTTAACATTATGTTTGGTAGCGAGCGCAAAATATGGAGAACGTTCTGGTTTAGGTTGT
The DNA here is from genome assembly GCA_020629895.1 of Bacteroidota bacterium. Taxonomy (GTDB): domain Bacteria; phylum Bacteroidota; class Bacteroidia; order Chitinophagales; family UBA2359; genus JAHDHP01. The sequence goes on along the minus strand of JAHDCM010000174.1, from coordinate 2,758 downwards.
GAAATCAGTATAGACTTTACTTCGTTGATAACTTCATTATCCAATGTGCTCATATAGAATTATTAATTATCGAATTAAAATAGGTGTTAGTCTTGAGAAATGACAACTTGATGACAGCAGATATGCTTAGTTTGTACTTACCTATTTGACTATACAATCATGTCAATCAGTTTTCCTAATATTTTGTACAAAATGATCAGGGGTGCGATTTCAAAGGTGCAAAGGTACACAAAAAAGTGGAATTTGTGAAATGGAAGCAAGTCTCGACTGACCAGAAAACCCCGAAAACTGCGATATAAGAGGTAGATAATGGTGAGGCAAACCACGCCAATCAAAACATAAGATTTTATAAATTGTTGTGAAAAAGCAAATATAAATAACAAAGGCAAAAGCGATATACTAAATATATTTATCGCTAGTTCGAGATTGAAATGATAAAAATGAATGCGATCACCAATAGGTAAAATAAAGGCAAGAAATTGTAAGGCCGCATTCCTTAAAATGGATAAAACAGCCACAATTCCCAAAATAATAAGCCACAATGTGAGGTCATTAAACGGAGGTGTCGGGTAAAAGTAGCGCGCCAGCAAGAAGAATAAAACACTAAGAATGAGGATTCTATTAATAGAAAGGAGCAATTCTACGGGCTTTTTCATGTGTAGTGTGTCCTCATAAAATTGAGTAGCCAAGTTGAAATTAGTAAAAGAACGCCATGTTTTACTGACATAATTTTGATAAGCATATTTGGCAAACGCAAAAATAGTAAGGGCAGCGAGTAGTAGATAAAACAAGATGGTAGTCGTATCTTTGGTATCGCGCTTTTCATGAATCTGAATGATCTGTGGCGTATTTTCTTCAGGAAGAACAGGTATTACATCCGTAATGCCATATAAAATACCCTCTTTCGCACAAGAGTCCGATAGCTCAAATACTTGCGGGCTACGATAGTCATCCAAAACATGATGCAAGGTGCTATCAGTAGTCATCCATATCGTATCTTCCACCGTACTATTGATGGTTGAAGGAGTGGATATACCTACAATAAGCCACAAACAAACAATAAGCAGTGATTGCATAGTGTAAAAAGTCAATACTAAAAAACAATAAAAACGAATGATACAAAAATCACTCAATATTCACCTGCTTTTTCCAAACTAATTTGATATTGAATCGTTTTTTTTCCCAATAACTGCGCTATTTCAGGTGCCTGAAGGCGATATACCAAGAGTATAAATTGACTAGTAGGGTCTATCAACTCAAAAGGAATGCTTATTTGATTACTCACCACTTGAAAAGAAGCAGGCATTACTTCAATCGTTGCACCTGTTTTTTCCTGTATCAATACCGCCATTAAGTCATTTGTTTGTAGGTTAGGAGTACCAAACAAAGGCCGAATATAAAGGCGATACTTACCCTTTGTAGGTGGGGCAAGATGATGAATCCCCAAACCACCCATAGCTGTCAACTCACAATGGACAGGCACATCACTTGCTTGGCAATCCCAAGTAGCACGAATCGGCGAATCGCTTGGAGAAAGAGCAGGCAAAAAGTACTTTTTTTGTAGAAACTGCTGGTAAAAATGATGTTCTTTTAATCGCCACCGTGCGTACTTTGTTTGGTAATGTTGATATACTCCCGCTTCCTGATGCAAGAGATACAAAGCGATATAAAAATTTTCAAGTACTTGCTGCAAGCCGCCTTTTTCTTGTAAAAGCGTATCTAAAATGTCCATTTCCTCCCCAATTGTGGTCATTCCTTTGGCAGTACTAGCATTCGCCTCCCATATTTTTTGAATAATATCCTCCCCAAATTGTTCACTCAAATACACCCAAAAAAATACCGTAGAATAGGCATATTGTGAGTGATGGGCTTCTTCGTGAAGCAACAAGGCTTTTTCGGGATGACTAAGCAAACCCGGCTTAGTGTTTAAATAAGAATAATAATTTTTATTAGGAAAGCGATTCGCCTGTTGGTCTTTTTTTGAAAGCAATGTTTCTGCCCATACTGCCGTTCCCTCCCGAAGCGAAGTCGATTTAGAAACCTTGACAGCAGCATTGGGATATTCAGCCAGTGCTGAACAATAATAAGCATTTTGAATCGCATGAAACAACTCGTGGGTACAGGTTGCAGCTAAAGCATTACCGCCATAAATATCTTCCAGCGGAAGCTGGTTCGAAATAATAATATAAGTACTCGTTTGTACACTTCGCAAATCCGAAGGAGGATCAGCCTTCGTCATACCATTTTCACCATTCGCCAATCCCTGAATATACACATCATATAAATGCTCGCCCCCTCCAATAGTCCCGTCCCCAATAGGTGATCTATAATTTCGTTCTGTAACAAGTTTGGTATAAGCTGCTTCCAAATAGTGTTGTACCATAAATACATAATGTTCAGCCGCTTGAGCATTTGCCTCCCGCCCCGCAGGTCGATGCGCCTTGTCTTCGAGGGTGTAATGTACCCGAAAGTGTTCCGTAGAACGGTGTTTTTCGAGCAAAGGGCGTTCATTTGCCCAAGTAAAAAGAGGGAGGAATAGGAAACATTGTACCAGCAAGTAGAGACCAAATATTTTGGGTCTTTGAATGAAAAAGAGATGAGGTATGCGGTTCAATATGTAACGATTTTTCAGAAATGAAAGGAATGGGGAATGATACAATATATAGAGAAATTGGAAATTATTAGATGAAACAGCCTTTTGTTCCCTTACTCCACAATTAACTTTTGTTGTCCTACTACCCGCCCATTAGTTTCTAGT
>JAHDCM010000173.1 GCA_020629895.1 Bacteroidota bacterium | reverse complement strand
CACCGTTTAACCGTTCCACCGTTTAACCGTTCCACCGTTTAACCGTTCCACCGTTCCACCGTTCAACCGTAAAACATGTTATTCGCTCTATTTACATTCAATACCTATCTGTTTTTTACAGTATGCTTCCTCATTTTGCTATTGTTATTGCATATAGCATGGGGAAATATGATCTGGAGTAAGCGTACCTTAACCTATATCATTAGTATTGCCTTTTCCTTTTGGGGAGTAATGATGGTAGATAACTATACGCATCCCTCTGAAAATGTATTTACAAACCTCGATCACCATGTACTCGAACATTTAGGTTACCAATACCAAAAAGAAATCAATTTAGTAGATGAAAAGAATAGAAGCAAATCTCTTTGGGACTCAAAGCAAGGGTTCTTGAAATTAACCAGTAATCTGAGTGAACATAGCATTGAGGGAACTAACTTTTATGAGCCATTTTATACCTATAATTTTAATAGCGAAGAATATCATTTAGAAAATGCCATTTACGATCAAGTACCAATAGATGATTATTTAGAGATTCGGATGCCTGTCACCATAGATAGTTTGCGAACAGAAGAACGAACCATTTTTAGTTTGCGAATAAAAGAAGGGAGGCGGAAAAATAAAGCGGTGTATGAGGTCTCTTTTGGTGATGGTAAAGTGTACAGCCATGAGTTCAGCCGCTTGCAAGAGGGCTACTCCTTATTTCGATTGGCTACGGCTGCCGATTTTTCGCGTACCAAAGCCAATGAAGAAGTACTAGCCATGCTAGAAGGTACTTTATTGATTCGAACGCGGGTGCCAAGTAGTAAAAAAAGAGCAAATTATTCGTCCTTGACCTTATTTCCCTCCCCTTTATTAGCAGAAACAAAAGGACTAGTCATTAGTAATGGTGAGTCGAAACAAAAAGTAGCTAAACACACGTTTAAAACAGCAGTAGATGAAGGGGGCATTTTTTATGTAGGTTTTCCGGCGGCTGATGAAAATAGGTTACGTATTCTTAAAGGAGAAGGAGGGAATTATCACCTGAGACATTTATTTCCAAAGCGGTATGAACTGAAGGATGAAGAAGAAAATAACCTATTTTTGTGTAGCTCTTTTGAAGATGTAAGCCAAAATGTATCCAGTGGAGGGTATTATTTTCCCTTAATGAAGGAAGAGAAAAATGTGCATCACATTTCGGGGAATATCATCTATTATAAAGGGGCTGCCAATGAACAATTATTGTTTAAGGTAATGGATCAAAAAGTGGGTTTGCGAGATCGTTTATATCAAGCAAATCAGCCCTTCACACTTTCTACTGATACCAACACACTTGACTGGGAGTTTCAGGTACATAATTTCTTGACAGATCATCCCATTAAGGCAGCTTATTTGGTGTGGTTTATACTAGGCTTTTGGTTATTGTTTTTAATACTGAGTATCCTCTCTGCTAGAAGTATGACAACGGCCGAAGCTATCCTGTATGTTGTCGTGTTTTCCTTTTTATTGATCCGTATTATACTACAATGGCGAATGGCCGCTTTTCCGCCTATTGAGGATATAAAAATGGCAGAGTTTAATTTCCTGCGAAGTCAGCAACATTTTCTATTTACCTGTTTATTTACAGCCTTCTTCTGGTTGGTTCGTTATCTACTGGCTAGTCGCCGATGGATGGAAGATTTTTGGGAAGAAATGCGAGCAAAGGTACGGTATCGACTAGGGATTAAACAAGATCGAACCAAGCAAACAGGGCTAATAAGATTGCTAGATAAGTGGCTGATTTTACCATTTACCAATCGTACGTTCTGGCAGTTTGCCCTCATTTATATGTGCTTACATGTCATTGGATTTTTAATTGGAATGTTTGGGATTTCAGAGCGATTTGCAAATATCGCAATGCCTGTATTTATCTATTTTTTTACGGCTTATGTCAACGCGCGTCGCGATTGGGATTATGAACACGATACCTACAATATAAATCCTTTTCGCGCATTAAATACCTTTGTTACATTAGGTATTATAGCGGCTTTGGATACGGGCTATTCGATTATCTTTTTATTGTTTATTTTATTGTTTGAGTTATTTCGAAACTTACAGCGTTTATATCAAAAACGTGGAGCTAGAAAGCGCAAACGGGCATTGGCAACAGTGATTGTAGTAGGACTTGGTTTTGTACTAATCATTTTATTTGGTATTCCGTTATTTCGTTTTGTCCTACAAAATGGGGTCGTCACCTATCTAGTGGCTTTTGCATTGGTATTAGTTTTAGGGCTTTATTTTGCCAATGTAATGACCTTACGCCACGAAAATGAATTTTTACATCGCCGTCGAACTTACTGGCTAGGTGGGGTCGCTGCCCTTATTTTAGTGATATGTATCGGAAGTTTTAACCGAGGCACGGAGTTTCTCGAAAAATACTCTTATGCGAAATATCGCGCAGAGATTTTTGGTGCGCCTTTAAATGATATCCTAACCGAAAAAGAATTTCAATCAACAGAGGTCGATTTGGTGTTGCGTGCCGCCCAAAATCAGTGGTTTATCAATACCTATTTAGAAGGTAATTTTAGTGAAGAAGAAAAGCAAAAAAAGACCTATTTCAACCTAAAGCCTCATTTTAATAAAGGAGCCAGTTATATCACCCAAACAACCGATCTGGCCATTACACGCTATTTAGTGTCAGAGCATTCTATATGGGCAGTACGTGGCTTGTTGGTGTTAATGATTATGCTTTGTATTGGGTTTTCCTTATCCTATCGTTTTACCTTCGATCCGAATGACTCGAAGAGCAAAAACTTTATCTCATTTGGTGTTTTGCTCCTCTTATTTACGATGGCTTTTTTCATTTGGCTTACCTGCACCAATCGCTTTATCTTTTTTGGGCAAGATTTTCCCTTTATTAGTTTGACCAGTAAACTAACCCTTGCTTTTTGCTTTGTACTACTGCTCCTAGCTTATTTTCAAGCAGAAGGAGAACGTAGGGTAGTACGCTTCAATTATTTTAGCTTAATTCCATTTGTACTCATTTTTTTAATAGGGGTATTTATCAAACAACCTTATGTTTTTGAGGAAGATGACTTTCAATTAAATGAAACAATGGAAGCAGTAAAATCAGAATGTCAAACACTTAATACTCCCTTTAAAAAACTGCAAGAGGACTATAAAAGGCAACATAAAATTAATGAACTTTCGGATGAAGACCTTCCCGGTTTGATAAAGGCTTTGACAACTGATCCAAACTTATCAACAGATGGCTTACCAACGGTTTTTGAAAGTGAATTCTCTAAAAGTATTTTTCGCTATTTCTTGAAAAACGATGCTTCCCGCTGGCGCAATATGGAGGAAATGCTACACTTAATCAATGTACGTGGACGGTATCAATTTTCACTCAATAAAAGTTATTATTTGGTACAACCTCCTCGCGAATATCGCAGCCGTTGGGGAGGTAATATTTTGGCAGCCAATACCCAACAAAAAGCAACCTTAGCTAACTTAAAACGAGGAGGTAAAGGAGTGACAATGACGAGTGCAGGTATTATCAAAAATATATTATCCGATAGTAAAGAAGTACCTCCTAATTTACGAATTACTCAAATTCCTGCGGAGTGGACAAAGGAAAAAGAACTATTATTGATTGCAAGTACCTATAAATCAAGTTCTGACAAAACAGGTACGATGAGTGTCGAAAATACAGCCGCTACTCGTTATGCCCCTTATCGCCAAGCCTTTGAAGATATTAGCATTCGGGTATTACCAAATGATAAGCTTAGTTTTTTTAATAAACGGGGCAAGCAACAAGCGCAATATATGTACAGCGAGGAGCCAGCACAGTACCTAATGAAAAATATCTGGCTCAATGGCCGCCAACGGTTTTTTTATCCGTTGGAAGAGCGATTTCTATGGGCCTACCATTATGCAAATGCCGCCAATAATGCCATGTCTAAAGATACAACAGGAACCAAGTTTTATGAAGATGTACAATTGTCCATTGATAGTGAATTAAGCAGTAATATTTATAACCTGATTGCCGTAAAAGCGAAAGCCGAAAACTGGAAAAAACCCGTGAAAAAAGGACGTGATCGTTATCGCCAATATGCTGTGTCGGCTATGGATGGAGAAGGGCGGCTTCGCCTAATGGTGGATTATAAACCTCAAATAGAACTAAATCCAAACGATGTTGGAGAAATTAATGATTATAACCGCAACTTTTACCTCAATCGGGTGGCAGGTGATGAACGCGAGGTATATGGTAATCGCAATTTGTTGATTATGCAGCCTGGCCCTGGTTCTTCTATCAAACCAATTATGTATTCGGCAGTAACTTCACAAGTGCCAACTACTGTTGTTAATTGGAAGGCATTGAGAAGCAAAGAACCTGTTTATAGAAAAACGAACCAGGGGAAAATGGAATTAGTGATGCCGAATCCCATCACAGCGTATGGGGGGCGTTCAATGGGAGGCTACCAGTGGCAAATGGGGCGAACAGATTTGGCACCAATGGATAATGTGAATTACCTCATTCGCTCTAGTAATATTTATCACTCACTTATCATGTTCTTAGGGTCTTATGATATAGCAAGTCTAAAAAATCATCTAACAAAAGGAAAGTCTATCCTAACAGGAGGAGTCGCCCCCGAAATTTATCCACGTATCGGCTACTTATCTGATCGTACATTAACATTCAATAAAGATTTTTGGCCACCTGGTGAAAATCAATCGGCAGGGGTTTATTTTAGCAATACGAAATCAGTATTGGCGAATGGACTTGAAAATAATTACCAACTTGATACATGGGATCGAAAGAATGGCATACAATACCAAAATTTTGATGGCGAAACCCCCATTTTTAATCGTTGTAATCCATATTTACGGAATTACAGTTTTCCCGAAAAATCGCATTTCTATCAAGCAGCGCGTGAGGCGGGTGATGGTGGCTCTTTTACCGCAGCTATTTCTCAATCTACGGTAGGAGGAAGCCCCATTGAGGTGAGTCCAGTGAAAATGCTAGAAATGTATGGGAAAATGATAAGTATGAATAGTAAATTGAAGGTACATCTCAACGAAAAAAGCAATGTCAATCGTTATGAATCTTTTGATACAAAAGAGTGGGGGAGCCAAGCAGAATATGCCAGTTTTACCAAACAAAATATCTTCTTATCCTTAGATAAAGTGATAAGCTCATCAGGTACCGAAACCTATGGACAGGGTACCGCTAATAAATACATGCGTGGGATAGTGAGTAGACGGAATAAAAGTAGAAAGACGAAATTACATTACTACGCCAAAACAGGCACCATTGCCAATAAAGAAGAAGCCACGAAAAGGAATATACAGAAAATTAATGATCGTTTATTAGCAGTGGTGATTAGTAAAAATGATTTAACACAGTTATCCCCACAACAATTAGCAACGAATCCTTTTTATGTATTGTATTTATATGATCATTTAGGAGATAATCCTGATGTAGAACTGATTGAGAAGGTGCTTATTGAAGTGGAAGAATCCTTGCTATTTAAAGAGTATATGAGAATTAAATAGGTGACAGATGGCTCGAAAATCAACACGCAAAACCTTACCAATTCTACTAAGTATCCTATTATTTGGAGCAGCCGCTTTTATAATAGGAACTTGGATAGGAAAAGAACGTCCTAGTACAACTGCTAGTACCTTTGAGGAACAAATTATCAATCCCATTCAAATGAATGCAGAACGTCATTGGGGAGCAATAGACCAAGACGCATTTGTAAAAGCATTAGAGCAACTAGACGGGAAAGAACGGGTATGGAAAGGAGAAGCTACTTCAAAAGGCTATAAAATTTTATTAGTAGACCCCGATAAAAAAGATGCCTTTGATAAAATATTTTTCAACCGAAATGATGCCCGAAAATATGACCGTATCAAAGACAAACCCGCTACAATGGAAATATACAATGCTGAAAATGAATATGGCTTATTCCTGCCCAAAGATGAGGAGAATCAACGCTATTTGAATATTCCGTATGATGTATTGATGGGAGTCGTACAAGAGGGCAATTACTGACGAATCATTTCTAAATTACCTGCTTCCAAAATGACCAAATACCTTGCGGTATTTCCTGTCTCCTCCTCTGTTTCAAAATAAATACCATCTCGTGCTAATTGTTTTTTACTGTCAGAATCATTTTGAGACACCTTCCATTTTTTAGTAGCTGCTTTTGCAATAGCGATCTCTTCCACATCACCCGGCAAGTCTAATTCTAAAAAGCCTTCTGGTTGTTCGGCATTTCCTTCAAAGCTTAGTACCACCAACTTTTTTTCGGGATGATTATCTACACGAGTAAGCAAGGCGGCATATTCGGAGGTCGATTCTGTTCGCATACGCAGAGAGAGCGAACTAGTATGATCTTTGGCGAAAATTTGCCACCTTTCAGAACAGTTTGGAGGTGTATCCCCATATAATTCCGCTTCTAATGTAGCACTCATCAATCCGCAATACCCTTGTGTATCGAAGTAGCTTTTCAAAGCTTTTCGATTGCGGGTAAGTCCTGTACTATACAAAGCATCTGCATCGCCTAAAATAGCTCCCAACTCTCTAGCATAGCGTTTATCTGCCACATATTTGGCTTTCACATACCCCTTTTGCCCATCTCCTTTCACACAAATCCAACCAGGTGCATTGTCAGCCTCCCCATAAAATTTGAGTTCATCGCCAAACACAACGCCCCCTAAACGCTCAGAAGAATCGGTGGGCTGGGCGCGAATTTTTAAACCCGTAGCAATGCAGTAAGTAGGTTGCGCAAAAAACTGATCAGAAAGATAAGGATACACAAAGGCATATAAAAAGTAAAGAAATGGAAGTAGTAATAACAAAAGTAACGTCCTTAAAAAGCCACCTGCTTTCTTTTTGGTGTGACTTGGCTTTTTTTGAATAACAGGTTTGGCTTTTTCTACAGCTTTAGGCTTTGATTTGACAGGTTTTTGAGCGGCAACAGAAGCAGGAGCAGTACTAGATTTACGTACAATGGTAGTCGGATCTTCTTTAGGATTGGCTGGTACAACTGCTGGTTTAGATGCAGGGGTTTTGATTGGAAAAAGTGGCGATAAAGACGATTTGTCGGGAGCGTCTTTATCATCAAATTTAAAGCCGATAATTGTTTGTACCTCGTCTACTTCTTGTTCGTCTTTTGATTTAGAAGGCGGAAGTGGAATTTCATTAACAGGCGTAATAGGTGCTTGTTGGGCAGGCTTTTTCTTTGGAGGGGCTGGTGTGTCAGGTGCCTTATTAGCTCCTTTGTTTAGGCGTTTTTGAATATCTTCTTTAGTAACAAAATTGGAGATATATAAACAGAGTAACATCGCCTGCTTGATCTCGGCAGCACTCAGGTCACTTTGTTGTTTTAGCACCGTCGAATATCGCTGTACAAAGGGCTTTTTTACTTGTGTTTTGATTTTGCGTTCTGCTAGAAAATTTGCTAGTACATTGTGATGAACACAGGCGTTTAAAATGCGATGAACAACGGGCGAGTCTTGGGTGTAAAACTTAACCGCATTTTCTAAGCCAAATCGGTCGGTAATATTGTTTTGTTGAATATAAGCTTTTAGTTCTTGTGCTTTTTCAATCATAGGGATGTACAAATAATGGTGAATGTGATGTTGAAACTAGGGTACTTATTATATGTAAAACAATAGAGCGTGAAAGAGTTCCAATG
>JAHDCM010000172.1 GCA_020629895.1 Bacteroidota bacterium | reverse complement strand
TGGGGACACGCCCAAAAATAGAATGAGCGAATGACTGGATAATTGAGCAGGTGACTTATTAGGTGATAGGGTGATTTAGTTGCCAAAAAGCAAAGGCGAGTACATTCGCTAAACTTTTCATTTTTTGTGAATGTATATTTTCAACACCATGTCCTGCTCCATAATCTGCCCAAAAAATTGTTGGTTTGTTGGAGGTATTATAGGCTTGTAATTTGGCAGCAAATTTACCTGGTTGCCAAGCTGGAACTCTAGGATCATTCATGCCAGCCGTTATTAAGGTAGCAGGGTATTCGACACCTTCTTGTAATTGCAAATAGGCATCCATTTCTATTAATCCTTTGCATTCGATTGGGTTGATACTCATACCATAATCTAGCGTTGCATAATAAGTATTGGGCATTTTTTCGGCTCTTAATGTATTCATTACTCCTACTTCTAAAAGGACTACTGCGTATAAATCTGGTCGGGCTGTCATCGCTCTGCCAATTGTTATTCCGCCAGAACTTTTACCCCAAATCGCCATTTTCTCTGGGCAGGTGTAATTTTCATTGATCAGATATTCGGTACAGGCGATAAAATCTTTCCACGTATTGGGTTTATTGGCTTTACGACCTGCCTCATACCATGCTTCTCCTTTTTCACCTCCCCCTCTAACATGTGCTACACAATAGATACCTCCTTGTGCGACCCACGCTAAACTATCTCTCCTACCAAAGTGAGGCTTTAAAGAAAAATTGTGTGATCCATAGCCCTCCATGATAGTAGGGTGTTGTCCATTTAGTTCGATTCCTTTTTGATGAATAATGGACAAAGGCACTTCTTCTCCATCGTGTGATGTTACGAGTACTTCTTTGACTACAAAATTTTCAAATTCGGGATATTGGGCAGGCAGAGTAAGGTTTGCTTCTATTAATTGCTGATTGACGTACTTATATCTTGTATAATCATTTAACCAACCTGACGTAGTGATCCATATATCAGGATACCTTCCTCCTTTATTACTAAGAGATATACGCCCTGCTGGTTTCGCAAAAGGAATAACTATCTCTTTTCCTTCTTGGACTTGATATAGCTTACTTTCGACTCCATTTTTAATGCGTGTGAAATAAAGCCCCTCACTAGTTACTTCGAAATCATCAATGATTGTATCTGCTTTTGTATCTACTAATAGCGTGGAGGTGCCTACTGATTCTCTGCCAATAGTAATAGACCTAATTTGTCCATTAGGCGTATTTTTTACTGTTTTGAAAAAAAAGGTATCGTTTACTAATATTCCATATTCAGCTTGATCATCAACTGTTAATAATGGCTTCCAGTGGGGGATTCCATGTTCTAGTTCCTTTACCGTTGTATAATAGATTTCAGAATAAGGAGAATCCATTTTAAATACAGCTCCCAATATATACTGATCTAAAGGATCGAAAAGGTCAACATATACATAGTCGGCAGATGTTATATTGAGTTGTGGATGGGTGTCTTTGCTAAAGAAAATATCTAACTCTTTTGGATCATCTCCTATATAGTAACGAACCACTTCCGTATTTGCGAAAAGGCCTTCCGAATGCACATCAATTACTGGACGATGTATATATGTAAAGCCACGATTATTGGGAAACCAAGTAATATTTGAATAATAGTGTGAGATAATTTGTGGTAATATTTTTCGGGTGGTCATATCCATGATAACCATTTCATTTATTTCTAGCCCACTATGGGAAATAGCTATTGCTACATAGCGACCATCCCAACTGGGACAAATCTCACTAATGATATAGTTTTTTTGGGTTTCTGGTTTATAATCTTTTGGGTCATATAGCAACTCATCTTCGCTATGTTCGTCTTTTCGATAAAATAATTGTGCTGCCTCGGCTCCTTGCTGTTGTTTTAAAAAAAAGCATTGATCGTCTCTTGTTACATTAATATTGGAAACGAAATAGGCTTTTCGTTGATGAAAGTCTTCCATTTTTTGAAGCAATGTATCGCGTTCAGGAATACTGTCAAGGATATTCTCTGTATAGGCTCCTTGTGCTTTGAACCACTTTTGTACTTCTGGATCTTCGAGGCTTTCTAGGTTGCGGTAGTGGTCAGTAATCTTTGTACCGAAGTAATCTTCGGTGATGGGTTTGGAGGGGGCGATTGGGTAATTGTATTGGGTTGCCAAGCGCGCCTTTTTTTTATCAATAGGAATGACTTCTACCTCTTTATTTTTTGCTTCTAAATACAATTGCTCACATTTCATTTCACAGCCATTTTTTTCAAAAATCTTAATCATCCCTTCATTAGTGGAAGCAGTAGAACCATAATAGATAGTGGCTCCTATTTCTTTTAAGTATTGTATGGCTCGGTAATGTAATTGTTGCCCTAGTCCCTTTTTTCGGAAGGCAGGTAATATCCCAATATGTAAAATTACTCCTTCTACTTCATTAGGAATAGAGTCAGTTATCACACCAGCCAGTATAAAACCGATAGGTTCCTCCTTTAGATATACCAAATTACAGGTGGCAGTATTAAAATCGTCCCGATCCATAATTTCCTTTAAATAGGTCATTCGCTGATCAGTCGTTTGATTGAGTGGGTCACCTTCTAATCCTTCATAAAACAGTTCTTTAAAGAAACCTTCATCTAGTTGATTTAGACTTCTAAATACAAAAGGCGGTATTCCCTCTTCTTGGTATTGAAACTCCTTCAATTCTTTGTAGTAGAGCCTTTTCTTGTAATTGATGGTAAAACCTACGCCATATAACCACTCCATCAAATTTTGGGCATTAGGAACATCATGTACTAGAATGTTGATCTTGTGTTTTTGACAATCACTAAAAAAGTGATTGCCTAGTTTTATAATATTTTCAGGACTGCCTCCATTACTTGTTAATGAAGCTAGGTGGGGTTCGTGAAAAAAACCTGTAAAAAAGGCTATTTCCTCCTCGTTTTCGAGTAGTTGATAGCGGAAACGATTGTCTTTCTCTTGTTTGAGAATTTGTTGTTGTTTTGTCATAAACAAATTTACGTTTGAAAAAAAGTTGATAAATAGGCATAAAAAAAGCCCAACCTGATTAGGTTGGGCTTCTTGTTAGCGCATTGTTTATGACAAGCTATCAAGTATGCTTCCTTTGGCAGCAACCAAGTTCTTTTTACATAAAAGAATTATTGGCTATGGGTGATATTTTGATATTATTAGTTGTCATAAAAATGCGTGATTATTTGTATTAAAAAATATAATTAGTAGTACAAGTATAATGCAATTAATTCATAATTACAAATTTATCATTTAACTTCTCGACTATCCATTGCTAGTTTTTCCTCTAAATACTTCGCTGTATAAGACTCCTTACAATCTAGGATTCCTTTGGGTTCCCCTTGATACAATAAATACCCGCCTTCCTCTCCTCCTTCTGGACCTAAATCAATGAGCCAATCGGCACATTTGATGATGTCCATATTATGTTCGACAATAAGAACAGTATGTCCTTTTTCTACAAGGGCGTTAAAGGCTTTGAGTAATTTGTTGATGTCATTGAAATGCAAACCCGTAGAAGGCTCATCAAAAATAAAGAGAATCGATTGTGTAGAACGTCCTTTCCCTAAATAAGAAGCTAGTTTGACGCGCTGTGCCTCTCCCCCACTAAGCGTGCTAGATGATTGTCCTAAGTGAATATAACCTAATCCCACATCGGCTAGTGGTTGGATTTTTTTCGCCACTTCTTTATTCTCTTTAAAAAAATCGAGAGCTTCATCTACCGTCATCTCTAATATTTCGAAGATATTTTTGTCATTATATTTCACCTCCAATACATCTCGTTTAAAACGATGCCCATTACACTCTTCACAAATCAAATGCACATCGGCTAAGAACTGCATTTCAATAGTGACCATTCCATCTCCTTTACAGGTTTCACAGCGTCCTCCTTCTACATTGAAAGAAAAATGCTTGGGCTTGAAGCCGCGCAATTTTGAAAGTGGATGCTTGGTATATAAGTCGCGAATGGCATTATAGGCCTTGATATAAGTAATGGGATTGGAACGAGAAGAGCGGCCAAGCGGATTTTGATCTATCAACTCAATCTTATTGATTTCCTTTAACTGTCCGCTTAATTGTCCAAATTTTCCTGGCGCATCTCCAGTTCCTTCTAAATGTCGTTTAAGTGCAGGATATAAGATTTTCTTTACTAAGGTCGTTTTTCCCGAACCACTCACTCCTGATACTACGGTAATGGCTTTAAGTGGTATTTTGACTGAAATATCTTTAAGGTTATGTTGTGCTGCCTTCTCTACCTTAATAAAGTCATACAATTTTCGATTGGGTCGTTCTAAAAACACCTGTTTCGTTCCGAGTAAATAATCAGCGGTAAGGCTACCTCCTTCAGCAATGAGTTTATCAGGTGTTCCGTCAAATACAACTTCTCCACCCAAATGCCCTGCTAGTGGCCCCATATCTACTAGGTAATCGGCTGCCCGAATCACATCTTCTTCATGTTCTACCACAATGACTGTATTTCCTAGGTCGCGTAGTTGTTGTAGCACCTTTATCAAACGTTCAGTATCGCGCGGATGCAACCCAATGCTAGGTTCATCAAGAATATACATAGAATTGGTAAGGTTACTTCCTAATGAGCGCGTCAAATTGATACGTTGTGTTTCTCCACCTGATAAAGTACTAGAAATACGATTGAGACTCAAATATCCCAAACCAATATCATTCATGACTTTCAAACGATTATTAACCTCTTGCAAAATCCGCTTACTCACCTGCTGATCGTATTCGTTCAATTCTAAATTTAGAAAGTAGGTTTGTAGGTGTTTAATGGGCATGAGCAGTAAGTCATTGATTGCTTTTCCTTGAATCTTCACATATTGTGTATCTTTTCGCAAACGTGTTTGCATACATTCTTTACACGAAGTTCTTCCGCGATATTTCGCAATCATTACTCGATACTGTATTTTATGTTTTTTGGATTCTAAAAAAGTAAAAAAAGCATTAATCCCATTAAAGTGGCTATTACCTGTCCATAATAATTGATATTGCTTTTTAGTCAACTCGGCAATTGGCTTATGAATAGGAAAGTCAAACTTGTGGCTATTCTTTACTAAAACCTCTTTCCATTTACTCATTTTCGCACCTTTCCAACAAGCAATCGCATCGTCATAAACAGATAAAGAATGGTTAGGTATCACCAATTCTTCGTCAATACCTAATACTTGCCCAAATCCTTCACAAACTTTACATGCACCATAAGGACTATTAAAATTGAAGAAGTGGGGGCTTGGCTCTTCGAAGGTCATACCGTCCAATTCGAAGCGATTGGAAAAAGCTTTTTGCTCCTCCCCTAACGTTTCAATGACACAATCTCCCATACTTTCATAAAAAGCAGTCTGTACCGAGTCCGTACTCCTATATAATAGTTCCTCATCTTCTGGATTGATAACTAGGCGGTCAATTAATACGAAAGTATTATCCAAGTCTATTTCTTGGGAATCAGTATCCTCTATACGTAAGGTTTTTCCCGCTACCACTAATCTGGTATATCCTTTTTGTAAAAGCAATTTTAACTCTTCCTCAATACGCCGACTATCTTTTAGTTGAAATGGAATGAGAATGAGTATTCGGCTACCCGCCTCCAATGATTGAATATAATCGACCACATCACTCACCTCGTGTTTTTTTACTTCTTTGTTCGAAATAGGCGAAATCGTTTTACCAATTCGGGCAAATAATAGGCGTAAATAATCATATAATTCGGTAAGCGTTCCAACAGTTGAGCGCGAGGTACGGGTAATCACCTTTTGCTCAATCGCAATAGCGGGGCTAATCCCTTTTATATAATCAACATCAGGTTTATTCATCCGCATCATAAATTGTCGAGCATAAGAAGACAAACTTTCTACATAACGCCTTTGTCCTTCTGCATACAGCGTGTCTATGGTTAAAGACGATTTACCTGAGCCAGATACACCTGTCACTACTACTAAATTATTTCTAGGAATAGTTAGGTCTACATTTTTCAAATTATGTAGTCGCGCACCTTTAATAATGATGTTTTTCTTTGGGTCTATTTTCGGCATGAATGTGGTTCATTTGCAAACTAATAGGCAAGCTTTAAGATACACTGAATGACCATGCAACCATGTAGCACGATATTTGTGCTTACTCTTCTGAATAGAATTGTGCTTATTTGATTTAAACACAATACTTTACATTTCAAGATTTATCTGGTCATAAATGATGTACTTCAGGTTTTTGCCTAGTAATTTATTTACTATTGCGGATAGGAACTAGTCATTACGACTAATCAAATACAGAGTGCTAATTTAGTGGAAAAAAATAACTATTATTAGCAAGCTTTTTAGAAAAAGATTAAAAATCGTTTTTATCTTCAACAGATAATTATTACATTTGTTAGGAACTTTTTTATTTATTCATTAAAATTCAGTCTATCGAGTAGAACTCTACGTTAATTAATTCATTAGTATATTAAATAATATCTATCATGAAAATGAAGGTAATTAGCGATAGAGAGCTAGTAAAACTATACGTTGCTGGTAATGATTCTGCTTTGGCTGAACTTATTAATCGTCACAAAGATAAAGTTTACACTTCCATTTATCTTTTTGTTAAAGACGAAATTCTCGCCGAAGACATATTCCAAGACACATTTATTAAAGTAATTGAGACACTACGTAGAGGTAAGTACTACGAAGATGGCAAATTCTTGCCCTGGGTATTGCGTATTTCTTACAACTTGTGTATTGATCACTATCGAAAAGTAAAACGTACTCCTACTATTACTAATAGTGATGGGTATGACATCTTTAATGTATTGAAATTCACAGATGACAATGCAGAAGAAAAGATGATACGTGATCAAACTAGTTCTAAAGTACGTAAACTCATTGACCAATTGCCTGAAGAGCAAAAAGAAGTAGTGATCTTACGTCATTATGGAGAGCTTAGTTTCAAAGAAATTGCTAAAATCACCAATGTTAGCATCAATACTGCTCTTGGAAGAATGCGTTATGCATTAATCAATATGCGCAAGATGATTACTGATAAACAAATTGTTATCTAGTCGCTATCTATCATTTCACTGAGAAATTGTAATTATGTTGTTCGATATCTGCTCAAAATAATTGAGCAGATATAGTGCTGGTGTCTGAAAAGCATCAAGCATCAACGAGAAAGGAGAACCAATGCAACGTTTGGTTCTCCTTTTTCGTTTTTTATATAGTGTTATACAGAAGAGGAAGGTTTTTTCGAAATATTTTTTGGGATTGTAGACTGCTTTACAATAAAAAAAACTTTACTGCCGTTTTATAGGCGAATTTAATAACACACATAATCACAACATTTAAATCATCTAAACGCAAGCCTATGTCTATAGATTTTACACAAAATGATATTATCCGTTACATTTATGACGATGTAAGTTCTTCAGAACGTTCTCAAATAGCACAAGCTATTGAAGCTAATTGGGAACTCAAAGAAATTTACAATGAACTATGTCAATCCTTAAATGTATTGAATAAGTTTAAACTCAAGTCTCCTAGTCAATCTTCCATAGATATGATTTTAGGATTCAGCCGCAAATCGAACTTAGAAACTATTTCCGAATAGTTCTTTTTTCCCACGCACATACTTCTGGTTTTTTATACAATTAGAGGTATTTACCATATTGGTTTTTGATTTTTTCTGATGATGATTAAAGGTCGTGTTGACAGT
>JAHDCM010000171.1 GCA_020629895.1 Bacteroidota bacterium | reverse complement strand
TCGCTGCCTCTTTCTTTGGAGCAGTTTCTTTTGCTACTGGCTTTTTCGCTGCCTCCTTCTTTGGAGCAGTTTCTTTTGCCACTGGCTTTTTCGCTGCCTCCTTCTTTGGAGCAGTTTCTTTCGCTACTGGCTTTTTCGCTGCCTCTTTCTTTGGAGCAGTTTCTTTCGCTACTGGTGATTTCTTTTTGAGATAGATAATTCCAGAAGAGGTAACAGGTGGTTTGTTTCCAGGTTGCTTCTTTGGAGCTGGTTTTTTCGCTGCCTCCTTCTTTGGAGGTGTTTGTTTTGCTTCAGATTTTACAGAAGGATTTGTTTTTGCAGAAGGTGCTTTTTCTTCTCTTCTTTTAGGAGGAGTTGGGGTAACATTCTTTGCCACTTCCTTAGTTGGAACTTTGGGTTGTTTTTGTAGTGTTTCTGTTTGCTTTTTAGCCTCTACAACAGGTGTCTGTTTATCCTTTTTAGGTGTTGGTTTAGGTGACTGTCCTTTAGGAGGCGTACCTTCTTTTTTGTTAATAACAATAATAGGAGATGGCTTCTTTGGCGTCTCTTTCTGTCCATTATTGGAAGGATTTGCTCCTTTTTTATTTTTAGAAGTTGCATCTACTGGTTTACCTTCCTCTCGTTTACCTTTCTCAGGGGCTTTTACATTATTTTTAGAATCTTTTTGAGGATTTGTTTTCTTGGCTTCTACCTGTGGTTTAGGCTTACTATTATTGGTTTGTTGCTTGTTAGATGGTTGGTTAGGAGGGCGTTTGTTGCTGCCTTGTTCCTTTTTCGCGTTCCCATTAGCACTTGCTTTAGATGGAGTGGCTTTTCCATTTGAAGCTTGTTGTTTGTTGTTTGTTCGGTTATTGCGATTCCCTTCTTTGCTTTCTTCACCAGAGCGACTTTTGCGCAATTGAGAAATGGTGTTATCCCTTGACTTTATTGCGTTTTCCAGTTCTTGGATACGCTCCTCCAGTTTTCTGATTTTCAGTCCTGCTTTAGAAACACTAATTTCTTTTGCACAGGCTCCCTTACTATTTTTTCCAATGACAAACTTAACAGGAAGACCAACTCTGATATCTTCTTGCGCTTCTTCTAAGAAATAAGATTTGTAGAAGAATACAGTTTGATCAGAACCATTTACTTTGATAATTCCCAATAGTTTTTGAGTATCATAAGTTTCTACCAAACCGGTGTACATTTTACCTAGTGTAGGAGCTTCGGTTGGAATAATAGATTGGGCGAAAAGTCCTTTTTCATTTTCCCCTAATACAAACTCTACATTTTGCCCCACATTTAACTCTCGCTGTTGGAGAATGGAAGATTTATGGTAGAAGACATCTGTTTCATAACTGATGCGTCCCCAACCTTCTGCTTTATTGAAATAACGAATCTTTCCATAAAATTTGTCTGGCTCAGGTTTAATGAGTTCTACAAGTTGGTCATATAATTCTTCGGTTGATTCTTTTAGAACCACATGTACTTCTAGGTCAGAAAGAATAAGATGTTGATTACCCAAAACAGGTAATACTTCGCCCATAAACAAACGGGTCGGTACTGCTTCTCTTGATTTCCAGTTATACTTATCGTATTTGGGATCATTGTAATTATCATTACTAATTACAGGAGCATTGTAAGCATCAGCAAGTTCTAATACAAAGTCATCAGCTCTTTTACCGCCTGCTACTTGATAGATGTAGTCTTTATTCGTCAGTAGTTTGCGATAAATATCCTTTTCGTTTTCAGGAAGTTTATAATGTGTATTGGCATCAAATACACAATAAAAAGATTTTCCCTTTTCACGTTTTAAAGCAATCATTAGTTGCAGGAGAGCATTTAAAGAAGGGTAGGAAGTATCTTGCCAGTAACATATATTAGTACCATCTACGAAGTAGGTATTAAAGTTGGCACTATAATCATTTGTATTAGCCATGTTAAGTTTTAAGTGTTTAGAAAATAAGTACTGGATGATGAATCAATCGTACTGATAGGAAGCATAAGAATAGAAGTGGTGGAAAAAGGTGGAAAGTCCAAAGAAGGGAGGCGTAAAATAGATAAAAAAACTTGGTTGTAATAAATATGGTGTTTTGTATTAATTTGCTTGTCTGATAAACTTTTAAAACAGCCTATTATTCATAATTAGTATTCACTAACCAAGATAATTACATAGAACCCGTATCATTAAAAATGCGTTTGTAAAAAACAAACTACAATAAAGTGTGCAACCAATATTTGTTAAAAGATGACGCTTTGCATTTCAAGAGTATTGAAGGGGGTTTTGTAATAAAGTAATTCTATTTATATATTAATGCTTAATTTCTTTGGTTTATTTGAGCCATTTCTATAAATGGTTCCTGACAGCTTTCCGTAAAGACATTTTAATCCATTAATTAAAAGTCTTTTTTCTTCTATTAACTTGTAATCAGTTGATTATTCAATAATACAGTTAATAATAACAGCTATATCAATAAACAAAATTCAAAAGACAGATGCTTGATATAAAATATAATTAAGCGTATATCAATCACTCTTTTGAAATTTTGCTGCAAAGATACAGCATTTATTTGGAAATTGAAAATATTGTAGTTAGCTAAGTAGTTTCTGCTCCCAATAAGTAGCAAAATATCTTTCTCTATATGGAATTTAAAAATTAAGAAAAGAGTTGTTATATTGGCTATATAATTACCACGATTAAACACATCTTACATGTATATTCTTCCTTTGTTATTGGGGGATCAAAAATTCCATTTTTGCGAGTTGGAACCTCCTTTACAAAAAGCAACTATCATAAAGAACCCTAATGATATTGCAGCAGAAATTTGGGAAGACGATTTTTTCGCCTCCCAAAAGGAAATACATACCCTTACCAATATCCCTACCTTTATTCTTGAGCGCAAACGTTCTGATGTTGTTTTGTTTAGAATGCTCGAATCCACGAATTTTATTTGTAAAAATAAAATGAGCAAGGACAAGAGTTTATATAAAGATATGCGGTTGAAGTTGGAAGTGAAAGGTAATCAGGTATATATGACCTTTACCTATGATCGTGGTTCTGGAAAAATGTATGTGAAGGAAACCATCCAGAAAGCACAAAAAGCACTGGATGCCACTAATCTGCGTATCGAAAATCATAAAAAGGAACTGATTTTATTAGCTACTCCTTCGCCAAAAGATACACATTACCAGATACACGTCACGCTTCAAGACAATACAGATAATCGAATATTTCAAACCTCTTTTGCAATCCATTTGAGCCAAGCAGATAATATCTATGAAGCAGTATTTGACTTTGGTTCAGAGGCATCCCAAATTGCCTACAAACGACTTAGTGATCAAGACTTAGCGACAAGAGTTAGCCTATTTAGTGTGCTTAGAGAACGATTTTTTGATCCCATTTTTGAAACGCATCAAAAGGTAGAAGACCGTTATTTTTACCAAATTGATTCCGATCCCAAATTATTTCGCTCCCGTTTTTTTATTCAAGCACAAGGAGCTGCCTATGAACATAACATTACTCCTCTAAAAAAACCATTTGAAGACGGAGAAAATACCCTCGTCAAAACCTTATCTATTATGAACCAAACAGATAAGGGACACTTTTTACTCGCCAATCTAAAATTAGCAGAGATAGGAGATATTAATCATTTTCGAGTAAAACTTAATAAAGGAAGTGTGGAGTTTAATCGACAACTGAAAGACGAAGTCTTCCGATCTATTATCAATCAGTTTTTACATATCCTTCTACGAGACATCCGCGATCACGAAAATATATTTTCTGCTCAAACAATTGATCCAACCAAAGGAAATAAAAAACTCCGTATCACACTACTCGTTCCAAATATTTATTCACAAACACAGGTGTACAACCTCGTAAGTACTTTTCAAGAAGATGCTAACGAGTTATTACAACGTTATAATGAAGAATATTCCGTTAATGCCATCGAAATTCAGGCAATGTCAGAGAGTGATGCTTCTTTTCTAGGGCTTTTTCGAAATAAAGAACGCCTCAAAGAAATCAAACCCAACTCCAATTACCTCATCATTGATGCAGGAAAAGGAACAACCGATATGTCTATTGTATTAGCTGGTGGAACAAAATATGGAGAAGCACAACCTCGTTTTGCAAGTGTCTATCGAGATGGATTTGCAGGGGCAGGGAATGCCCTTACTTATGCCTTTATAGAAACTATCGCTGCATTGGTAATTGGTCCCAAGAAAGAACAAATTCAACAGTTTATTCGAGAGATATTTTTCTTTGATAAAACTAAAAAACTAGCTACCGATCCACAAGACCGATTGCATTTTATTGATTTAGTAGAACGTTTGAAACGAAGGTATGAACAAGCTGCTTATGCTGCCATGTCCTTAGCCGACTTATACCAAGTACATGCTCCCAAACGACCTACTGATCGCTTGCTCAATAATCCTGAGATAAGCTTACGTATGTTAAATACCTTATTAGAAGCGCATTTTGATGTACCTGGAAAAACTATTGGAGATTATTTTGGGATCATTGACCAAACAGTAAACCAAGTAGTAAACCAGATTATTAAAATTATCCATTCTTCTAAAGAAACCAATTTTGAAAGTGTATTACTCACTGGAAGGGGCTTTTTATTCAAACCCTTTGAACGTAGACTAACTGCCCGACTGAAGACCGAGTTGCTAGGAGATGAAGGAGAAAATAAAGTGATTTTTTATGGGAGTACTTCCAAAACAGCTTGCTTGTATGGGCCTTATAACGCCCGCGAAGGAGTACATCGTAGTGCTAATTTAGTGGGTTTGCCCATCCTCGAAATGGGAGTAGTCGAGTCTGGCTTATCTACATGGGCAGCTAGGCTACTCAAAAAACCATTTGGCAATTTCTTCGGAAATAGCATGTCGCAAAGAGCAGAAGATATATTGACAGATGATTTCTACTTACAAGGCTTATACGCCGATACGCCTCTCATCAAAGGAACACGCTTACTGAATAACTTATCTAGTGATGATGGAGAATATAATATCTTTTTCACAGGCAAGGAATTTATTGTTCGAACAAAAAATGATGCTTCTGAACTCTCATTGATTAATAAATTTCGAGAAGTACCTGATACCGACGAATTGCTCTGGAAATCCTTGTTCCCTAATGTAAATACCAAAGGAGAAGTATATGCCAGTCAAGTAGAAGAACAAATCATTGAGACGACTACTCAAGAATTGTTAAAAGCTAGTCGAAAAACAAACCATACAACCACTACGACAACCAACCAACCTAAAACAGGAACTAATAAACAAGATATTTTTAAGCCTAAAGAAGATTTACTACGTTTTGATGACTTCGAAATTAAAACCAATATCCCGCCAGCTAAAAATAAGAAAGAAGAACCCGTCACCAATACCTCACAAGCACCATCACCTAGCCTTGAAACAGATGAACCAACAACAATATTTTATCCCAATAAACAAACGAAATCTCTTGACGAAACAGACCAATCCAAACCCAATGAACAAAGCCCACCATCAAACGATGAGGAAGATGACTGGAAAGATGACATCTTGGATGATCTTCTTTCTTAGTTTATTTTGCTTATCTGGCTTTTCATTACCAATTATTGCACAGGGAATTCAGTTGCCTGCAGGAACCGACCATGCCTTTAGAAAAGAGAATGCTTCTATCATTTTTTACAATGCCAGTAATCGCGAAGCAGATACCATTGCCTACCAAAGAACAGGACAGGCAAATCAACAATACCAGCAGATTACTGATTCCATACACCAAGCGCGCTTCGATTCACTCATAGGAAGCCGCCTGAAATTGGAAGGAGTATTCAAAGCAGATTCGACCAATTATTCCCAATTGGCAGGACAAAGTGAAGGATGGAAACATACCATTGTTCCAATGGCTTTAGGAGTGGACATTGAAACCTCTCTAAATGAGCAACAGAATATCTGGCGAACCAATCAGCTTTCGTTACGAGATTACCTCCTAAACCTATTAATTTTTGGAATCAATACACATGGAGAACAGTTAGTCGCTATCGACCAATTGGGGCGCATGGAGTATCATGTTAGCTCGGAAGTAAGCAATAAACCCGCTGCCATAGATGCAGGTACAACAACTGTTGGGGGAGGTGAACAGGTAGATGTACAGCTTAAAAAAACACCGACCACATCAGAACGCTCACTCAATTTTGGCGACTCTATTACTTGGCTACTGCTTGGCTTATTACTACTCGCCATTCTGACGCCTATTCTCCTCCATTTTTTACGACAACGACAAACACAAAAAGCGGCTGATAAAAAACAGTATAAAAAAGCCATTGAACACCTCGTTACCAATTTATACCAATACCTAAGTGGCCCATTAAATCCCGAAGATCAAGCTAAATTAGAAGCAAATCTTGGAGAACTAACAGAATCGCATAAACTCGGTTTTCTCAGAGATTTAAGACAAAAATACCTTGCGAAACTACACGAAAACACAGACGAGCAAAATCCTATTTTTACACCACCTAATACATCGCAAGATACCAATAAAAAGACACCTTCTACGGACTTAATTGCACTTGATATCCTACACTATTTAAAGGAGGAAACAGCAGCACCTGAAGCCTTGAGCGAGGAGCTAAAACAACAATTAGATGGACTAAAAGCTTCTTGGAAATTAGGACATCACGAAGCTCCGCCGCCTACCATGATCGAAAAAGTACTCACAGAAGAGGAGCAATCCAACATCGAAAAAGGACAGCAAGTGACGGCTTTTCAAGAAGCAATGAAAGAGGTGCCAACAGACCAATTAGACGAGGTCGTTTATACCATCCAAGCACTCAAATGTATGGATCAACTCGATCAAAAAGAGTATGATAAACTGATCCAACGAGTGGTAGCAAACGATTTATTAAACGATGCCTTAAAGCAATTGATGGAGGGAGAAAAAACGCCCGAAGAACTAGATAGCTATCTCAAAAATCGCTCTATCCAGCTTTATGGCAAACCCTTGCAATATCCCCTGATTGACCAGCTACAACGCATAATGGTAAAGTCGAATATCGCAGAGGATAACCAACTTTATTTGCAGCAATTACTACAACGCTATCAACCCTTTTTCAACCAAATTGAAGCAATGGAACTACCCCTGCAAAAAGAGCAACAAGCCTGGTTTTTTACCCACTTATTCGAACTCGCTTTTCACTTCTATTACTTCGCTCAAGTGAGTAAAATTGGCTCTAAAAATGTCCTTCCATTTGCCTACTGGAACTACGAATTAGTCAAACAAAATCGCATGGTTTCCGACCTGCAAACCGATAAAATTAAACAATACGATAAACATATTGCACACCGATTGGTACACGTGATTCATGCCCTAGCTTCATCAGTCGGTATTTCGCAACTAGATCGCATACTAATTGACGGTTATCACTTTGATAAACAAGCATTTGATAGTGATTAAGTGGGCGTGTCCTTTTTTCACCTTTTTTGCCCGTTCATGCGTCCACGCATGAACAGGCAAAAAAGGCGAAAAAAGGTCGGGCTATCCGTTTGTAGTTGCCTCATAGCCACCTATTCGCCTACATTGCTGGCAGTGTCTTCCTTCGTCAGCCCTGCCAGCAAAAGGCTCATAAAGGTGTCTATTTCGCCAAGCTACCTCTACTATCCCTCACGCGAAAAACGTTTGAACGATAAACGATTAACCGTCAAATGTCCACCGTTCACCATTCCACCGTTTAACCGTTCCACCGTTTAACCGTTCCACCGTTTAACCGTTCCACC
>JAHDCM010000170.1 GCA_020629895.1 Bacteroidota bacterium | reverse complement strand
CTTTGCTATTGCGCTTTTTGTATATGCGGCACGCCCAACATCTATACTAAAGCATTCTCTAAACCACTATCTAATAAAAATAGACAAGAGGTTTCTAAGCTCTGCACACGCTCTCTAATACGCCCTATATCAATGCGATCGCCTCGTAGTGAAAAGATATTTAAATCGGCATTAGGCATTTGCTTGTCTAAGACACTAAAATGCTCGCCAAAAGCATAGTGAAACTCACAACTTTCGGGTAGGCGAGCCAAGACCTTTAACTTAGCCATATATGCTTTGGCACGCTCTTCTTCCTCCTCATTGGATACCCCTGCTTCGGGATGTAAAATGATAATAAGGTTCCACTGTGCTTTCCAGTTTTGGTGAAGGAGGAGCGAGGTCAAAATGGCAAGGTTGACATGCTCAGTACGATAATTCAGTTCTGGGTGGAGGTTGTTGAAGTAAATCCACATATTGATGGTTTTCTCTAAACCTAAGCCTACTTTTCGATAAGGCACAAAAAGCATTGCTCCCATGCCATAAAGATGAGCTTGGCGCATCAAATTGGCTTTAATTTCGTCTTTTTCTTGATTATCGGTCAAGCTCAAAAACAAAATATTGGGGCGGAAAAAAGCTGCTTTTAAAGATTGCATACTTGTTTGTACACCTGATTCGTAAGAGGGACTTTGTACTAAAGCCGACCGCGCGCTGGTATCTTGTGCCATAAAATAAGCGGCAATTTCATCTAGGCTTTTGGCTAATGCTTTTCCTGTTGCTGACTGATCGTCTTTTGTAAAACCCAGTATTTTAATAGAACCTTTGAGATTTACAAGCGAATAGATCACCTTGTGTGCGCGTAACAAATCGTTCTTACTAACAACGGGTACGAGTAAATTGGGCTGCCAAGAACGCTCTTTTGCCTCTGGTAATTTATTGACAACTCTTGCCGACCACTCTGCTAATGCATTAAACACACCACTTCTTGCATCTCCTTTATCTGTTTCTAGTTTTTTGCGTACGAGTAACACATAAGCCGCTAAAACAATACAAATAGAAACGACTCCAAAAATAGGATTGATAATAAACATCACAAAAAAGCAACCCAAAGCCCCCAATAAAGGAACAATGATCGGTACTCTAAGGGTAGGGCGAAAGCTGATTTGCCCTAGTCCTTGCTCTACTAATACCACTACATTAATCATGGCATAAGTAATCATGAAAAACATGGTAATAAGGGGCGCGATAGCGTTGAGATTACGCAATAAAAGGGCGGCTACGACAATAAGAGAAGTAATGAGTAAGGCAGTTCGTGGCTCTCCTTTTTTATCAAGTTGAGTTAGTTTGTCATTGAAAAACAGGATTTTATTATGTCCCAAAGCGGCTAAAATACGGGGTGCCCCCACTAAAGAGGATAGGGCAGAGGAAAAGGTCGCTCCTAGTAAACCAGCCAATACAATAGGTGCCCATATTGATTTGTCAATCAGTATATTATAGTTCTCTACTAACTCTTTTGGTGTAGCAATCAAAGCGAGTATAACTGCTAAAACCAAGTAAACCAATGTACTTAATATAATAGCCGACAAGGTACCTAACGGAATATTTTTGCGCGGGTTTTTCAAATCGCCCGACATGTTAGCTCCTGCCATAATGCCAGTGACCGCAGGGAAGTAGACCGCAAATACCAACCAAAAATTGGAACCACTAAATCCATTTTCAACCGAGCCAGGATAAGTGCCGAATAATTCAAAATTGTAGTTTAGGTCTTCGGTAAATAAGGCACCACCTATTGACACTAACGAACCTACAATAATCGCCATAATGACGTATTGTAACTTAAAGGCAAAATCGGTACTGATATTGACAACCAAAAAGACGAGGGCAAAACTAGCCATATCGACTAATAGGGCAGGATGATCGGGAAAAATCCAATTCCAGCCTTCTCGAAAACCGAAAATATACATCGCAACTGCTAGAGCTTGCGAAAAGTATAACGGAATACCAATGGCTCCTCCTGCTTCGAGTCCGAGTGATTGTGCAATAATTGAGAAGGCACCTCCTGCTCCAATCCGAATATTGGTGGTGATAGATGACATCGAAAGAGCCGTAAAAAAGGTGATGGTACAGGCAAGTAAAATAACACCTATCGCTCCCAATAATCCGGCATTCCCTACTACCCAGCCTTCTCGCAAATACATAATCACCCCCAAGATCGTTAACATCGCAGGCGTAAAGACCCCTTGAAAGGTGCCAAATTTTACGCCTACGGGCGTTTGTGGTGCATTTTCAGTTGTTACTAGGTCTTCCAATACTTCCGTAGTAGCAGAGGAGGAGGCGTTTTTTGATGACTTATTTTTCATCGGGATTTTTTAAGGGAAAATAGTAATACATCTCAAATTTACTAAGCTTCTATTTAAAAGCCATTAGATGCTTGACATAACAAAGTAAATTAAATAATAAACCGATTAAAGGAAATGGGAAAAGACAAATAAATCGGCTGGATCGCTTCCCTTTTGAAAAGCAACGATCCCCATTTGTTGATTATAGTAAACTGTGTAGTCGCTTTGAAGTGCGCTAAATCCAGAATCGCCTTGTATATACACATCTCGGAAGGTTAAATCATGAAGGGTGACTAGCTCTTCAAATTTTAAGCCCCACTCAGGAAAACCATTCTCAACGGGGATGACTCCTATTTCAAAAGCAAGCAAACTTTCATAGACATTACCTCGAATAGGTACCGTATCCAAAATGACATTGAAATCATTCGGATCACGAATAATTACAACCGTATCTTCGGTTACTCGCGATAAGGAAAAACGATCTTCTACTGATTGATTCGGATTCGGCCAATAATCGGCGGGTGTTAACATTAATCGCCATTCTTCTTCTTCGCTTTCAATATCTATAATCACCTGTTCAAAGGCTTCGCAAGATTGCATTTTATAAGTACTGTCAGTAGTACAAAGTCTTTCAGGAATATCTCTAGTTCTTGGATATACTTCATGTGTCAATTCTTTTATTTGAAAAGTCACTTCTTCCCCTGCACTATTTTTGAGTACAATGCCTGTTACATTGTCACACAATAAGGGCAAATACCGTAAAGACTCAGTAGATTGAAGTGTCACGTATTCGCCTGGGTTTTCGGTACAAAATTCAGCACTATTGGTAAATTCATCACAGTACATAAAATCCCCAATAGGATGCATACTCCTATCACAAGATGGCGTTAATGGTGTTGGTGCTGGTTCATTTTTATTACAGGCTATCAATAAACAGATAATGACACCACAGATACTATAAATTAAATACTTCTTTATCATCAGTATGTTTTTTTTAGTCCATTAAATGTATTCATTAGTAGTTATAGATATAAGAATTGCGAATTGAAACAAAAAATAATAACTTTGTAATGCAAATTAGTACTATTCTAACATAAATATAGATATGCGAGCGAATAAAAAGGCAAAAGAGCCTAAAAAAGTGAAGAGTTTTTGGAATGAACGATGGCAGAAGGTCATTACCAAGGAGCCAACTAATAAATGTGATTATTGGATTTCTGATTATGGACGTATCAAAAGTATAGATAAACGAACAGGCGTAGAGCGTAAACTAAAAGGTTCACTCATGCGGCAATACAACCTAAGAACCTTAAATCTAAAATTAAAAGGAGATATTCGACAAAGCTTTTATGTACACCGAGTGGTAGCACAATACTTCGTAAAAAAGGAGCGTGAAGATCAAAATTTGATTATTCATATTGACGGTGATAACCTCAATAATCATTGGGAAAATTTGAAATGGCTCTCTAAAGATGAGGTAGCCGCCCATTATAAAGCCAAAGGATCGTATAAAGGGCTTCCTCCTGCGAACCCTAAACTTAAAGAATCGGAAGTTAAGATTATTCGAAAATATCTCAAAAGTGACAAAACGCGTCGCAAGATAATCGCCAAACGTTTTGATATCTCCTTAACTCAACTAAAGCGCATAGAAACAGGCGAAAATTGGGGAAATTTGAAATAAGGCAAGAGTAAAAAGAAACACTTACCAGATGTATCAGTTAGTAAAGATAGCTTATGAAGCAATTGTCTCTACTCATTGGAAGGCAATTAGGGATTTGCATCAACGCCATAATACCCAATGCCACTTAGAACCATTTAATGAACAAGAATATTT
The DNA here is from genome assembly GCA_020629895.1 of Bacteroidota bacterium. Taxonomy (GTDB): domain Bacteria; phylum Bacteroidota; class Bacteroidia; order Chitinophagales; family UBA2359; genus JAHDHP01. Next base: position 3,600 of record JAHDCM010000170.1, on the reverse strand, counting down.
AGACTGGTTAAAAAAGCAGTACGAAAAAAAAGAACCATTTGATTTTTTTCTCGTGTACCAAGAGGAGGTATTAATTGCTCTTTATTGGGTCTGTTTATGGGAAAAGGTTTGCTTCTTCAGAATTACTCACGACAACACTTACGAAAGCGAGGAACTGCTTACCTTCCTTGCCACACAAATGGAGCAGTGGAAAGATTCGAGAGAGCGAGTGATGTTGACCACAAAAAATCATTTTTCGGATCTAGTTGCTGAAAAAGTAGGACTCACCCCATTAAACGCACACATCAAGGCACTTTTAAAGGTTGCCAATATAAACTGGGACTTATTACATTCTTGGACAACAGCCTTGCCCCCAAACTTCACCTATACCTTTATACATCAGCCTACCTTAGAGCAAGCGACAGACATTGCTGCCATCCATACGATTTTGCTAAATGATATGCAAGGAGATACCAATACCCGACCCTATGAGGTAACAGCAGAAAAGTTATTGGGTTTTATCAAACAGGATAATGATCGGGGAGAAGAATACTGTGGCTTGTTATTACGAAATGAAAAGAGCGAAGCAATTGGATACAGCTTTGTCGTTTATGCCTTTGAAAATCCAGTATTGGTAAAGCAATTTATGACTGGTGTATTGCCCGCTTATCGTCGAAATGGCTTGGGAAAATGGCTAAAAGCAACCATGTATCTACACCTACACCAGCACCTACCTAGCATTCAGCAAATCCAGACCGACTACTTTACGGGAAATGAACGTATGAAAAATTTAAACACCTTAATCGGTTTTGAGCAGCAATATATCATGCGGAAGTGGGGGAAAGCGGCATTAATTTAGATTAGAAAGATCGTGTGCAGACACACACGATCTTTCCTTAACATACTTACTATTTAGGCACCTCGAAACCAAACTCACTCTTCAAAGTTTCAGCGTCATACATCACCACACTTACTTTCTCCATCACCACATCATTCAACGGCTTATCTCTTGCACTTTTAGGCGTTGAAGCAATCGCCTCCACTACATCAATCCCCTTAATCGTCTGCCCAAATACGGTATAGTTACGATCTAAGAAATGGGTTCCCTTTGGGTTTTCAACGATATAAAACTGTGAACCACTAGATTGTCTTTTAGGATTAACCGCATCTCCCTTACGAGCAGCCGCAACTGCTCCCTGTTTATGCGTCAATTCAGGAACAAACTCAGCATCTACATTATAGCCAGGGCCACCGATGCCTGTTCCTTGTGGATCGCCTCCTTGAATCATAAAATCATCAATGACACGATGAAAAATAAGCCCATCATAAAAGCCTTCCTTCGTTAGCTTTAAAAAATTAGCTTTATGCTTTGGCGTTGCGTCATACAGCCAAATCAAAATCTCTCCAAAATTAGTTTCAATATTAACTAATTCAAATTGTTTACTATCCATAGTATTGGTTACTTGTGAATTATTTTCTGTGATAGGTTCTTCGGTAACAGGAGCCGCACTAGGCCTTGTCGTGGGCCGTGTTGTAGGTAAGGTTTCTACGGCAGCATTCGCTTCTCCTGCCATACTTGAGGCCCCTTCTAAAGCGATATTTTTTTCGCAAATCGTTTTATTCTTATCAGAAATCAAATTTCCCGAATCGGATAAAACACCACCTAAACGAAGACTCGTTTTAGTAGCATCCACGCCACTTATTTCAATTTCCCAACGACTAAAAGCCTGTTTGTTCATCTTACGCGCATAAGGCTGTCGTAAATCTTGGGTATTACCCAACCAAATTTTAGTTGGCCCATTAATAGCAACCTCTTGACTTTTCAATAAAACACCGAGTTTTTTGGTTGCTACTTGTACTGTTTGCGGTGTTGCCGATTCTACTAGTAAAAACTCATCCATCACTACATGGTCGGGTAAATTCCAAATTTTAGATTGTGGATACTGAAAATAAGTTTTAATAGTAATTGTATCTCCATGTACTTCTACAGACCGATCACCTAATTGAATATTACACCCTTGTCGAATACTCTCCATATCAATCGCTGTTTTTTGAGCCTGAGAAAAGTAACAAGAAAATAGAAGCAATGTAACTAAAACAAATCGCATAAAAATTAGTTTTATCGTCCGTTCTTCAGGTAGTGCTTAAACAATACCTGATAAGCTTGGACAGCATGATAGGGTAAAAATAGGATAAAAACTACATGGCATTGATTATCAACTAAATAATCAACGAATCTCAATACTGCAAAAAAACAAAAAATATAAGACATCTGGGGAGAAAATGGCATAAATTTGCATTTTCACGACATAAATAGGTTCATTTTGAACAAAAGTATCTTACGACTAGCCGTTCCCAACATAATTTCGAACATCACCGTCCCCCTCTTATCCATTGTTGACACCTATCTCATGGGGCATTTAGAAGACACCGCGTTCCTCGCTGCCGTGGTGTTAGCAGGCGTTATTTTCAATATCATCTATTGGAGTTTGAGTTTTTTACGCATGGGTACCACGGGCATGACCGCCCAAGCCTACGGCAAAAACAACCAACAAGAAGCCACCACTATACTCGCCCAAGCCCTACTCGTCGCATTAAGTTTATCCGTCCTTATATTGCTCCTACAACAACCCATTGCCTACCTCGGCTTTTCGCTGATGAAAGATGCCGCCCCCGATGTCATTCAATGGGGCAAAGCCTACTATTATATTCGTATCTGGGCCGCCCCCGCTGCCATTGGTCTATACGCCCTCAACGGCTGGTTTTTAGGCATGCAAAATGCCCGTTATCCCATGTATATCACCCTCCTCATCAACATCGTCAACGTCCTCCTCAACTTTTTCTTCGTGTACACATTAGGCATGACCTCCAATGGCGTTGCACTTGGGACCCTTATCGCCCAATACGCTGGACTCAGCCTCGCCCTCGTACTACTCCTCAAAAAATACGGCAGCTACTCCCAATACCTACACCGACAACTCATTGTACAATGGGCAGCCGTTAAACGTTTCTTCACCATCAACAGCGATATTTTTATCCGCACCAGTTGCCTGGTCATCGCCTTTTCCTTCTTTACCATCCAACTTAACAAAGAAGGCGAATACATACTCAACGCCAACTCCATCTTACTACAATACTTCTACATCATGTCCTACGGGGTCGATGGCTTCGCCTTTGCCGCCGAAAGCCTCACTGGACGCTTTAAAGGAGCCAATCAAATTCCCCAACTCAAACAAAGCATTTTATACAGCTTTTATTGGGGTTTAGGACTCGGTTTAGCTTACACCATTGCCTACGCCCTAGCCGCCCCACAACTCATCCCCCTATTCACCAACGACCTCCAAGTCATTGAAGCAGGCAGCCCCTACCTCCTTTGGATCATTCTCCTCCCACTAGTTGGTGCCGCTGCCTTTATTTGGGATGGCATATACGCAGGCGCAACCGCCACCAAAGTCATGCGCAACACCATGATTATTGCGACATTCGCCATCTATTTCCCTTGTTATTATGTATTTTATCCTTATATTGGTTTACATGCACTATGGTTAGCCATGCTACTATATATGGCAGCCCGTTCACTACTACTGAGCCTATTTGCCAAAAAATATGTGATACGAGGGG
>JAHDCM010000169.1 GCA_020629895.1 Bacteroidota bacterium | reverse complement strand
AACAATGAGTGAATGTAGGGGCGATCTCTTGTGGTCGCCCAATGCTGAATGATTGAATGAGGCTACCACTAGTATTGATTACTCTGGCTCCTGCCCCAATACTACGTGAAACTGTCCAAACTGACTCAAGTAATTACCAATACGACTTCCCCCCGTTTTAGGAACAGTAGGTTTATCAAAGCCAATTGCATAATCAAAACCAAGTGTACCAAACATGGGTAAGAAAATCCGCATCCCAAGTCCCACAGAGCGACGCATTTCAAATGGGTTATATTCTTTAAACGTATCCCAAGTATTTCCGCCTTCTGCAAACGCAAGGGCATAAATGGTAGAAGAAGGGTTAAGCGATAGCGGGTATCTTAATTCTACCGTAAATTTAGAAAAGAATGGGTCACCTATATCAGGAGTCGAAATACGATCATATCCACGAAGTCGAAGAATATCAATTCCATAAAGACTGAAATTATTGGCAATACCATCACCTCCAACCTCAAAACGTTGGAAAGGAGAATGCCCAATATCCTGGTTATAATAGCCCATAAGTCCCGTTTTTACGGATGTATGTAAAACTAGGTTACCTACAATAGAAGTAAACCAGTCGGCTTTAAACTTCCATTTGTGGTATTCTGCCCAACGATAGCGAGATTGTACATCTGTCAAGTCGCGAGGGAACATACGAGAAAAGGGAGGAGTGGCTTGTACCGACAAAGAAATATTAGACCCAGAACGTGGGTAAATAGGTTGGTCAATCGAATAGCGCGCCAACTCTACTTTAAAACTAAGGTCGTTTGACTTTCCTTCCGTAATAATAAAATCGTAAGGAGAGTTTTTGAGATTATAGTGTTGGTAATTAATATCAGTACGCAGTAGGAAGTTGTCATCAGGTACACGAAGACGCTGTCCTAGTCCAAGTGTTACCCCATTAATTAATAAAATACGAGCAGATTCTTCTCGGCGGTCTTCTCGTAAACGGCAATTCGAACAAATACGCTGACTAAAAATAGATAGGCTCAGTGCATTGGGTTTCTTTCCACCTAGCCAGGGTTCTACAAAAGAAGTCGTAAGTGCTTGAAAAGCGGCTCCTGTCGATTGGAAACGCAAGGATAAACGTTGACCATCTCCACTTGGAATAGGTGCCCATCCTCCTTTGCGGAAAGCATTGCGAAGCGAAAAATTATTGAAAGAGACCCCTAAACTTCCTACAATACCTGTTCCTCCCCATCCTGCTGATAATTCTAACTGATCAGAAGGTTTTTCAACGACTCCATATTCAATATCTACGGTACCGTTCTGCGGGTTAGGAATAGGAGTGATCTGAATTTGTTCGGGATCAAAAAAGCCTAAGTTGGCAATCTCTCGCTGTGAACGAATAATATCAGAACGGCTAAATTTATTACCTGGTAACGAGCGTAATTCTCGACGAATGACATGTTCATTGGTTTTAGTATTTCCCGTAATCACAATATCATTAACCGTTGCTTGCGCTCCTTCGTAAATATTTATTTCGAGGTCAATAGAGTCATTAGAAACAGATTTTTCTGCGGGGGTTACTTGAAAAAACAAGTACCCATCATCCATATATAATGCACTAACATCCTGTCCCGAAGGATCCATAAATAAACGACTATCCAAAAGCGTTTGATTATAAATGTCTCCTTTGTCAATGCCTAAAATTTTATTCAATTCCTCATCTGAGTATTTCGTATTCCCTTTCCAAGAGATGTCGCGGAAGTGATATTGTTCTCCTTCATCTACCGAAAGCTTAATGGCAATACTTTTATCATTTACATCCCAAATAGTATCTTGGATAATACGGGCATCTCGGTAGCCCTTTTCATTATAATAAGCAATAATCGCATCTTTATCTTCTTCAAATTTATCCTCTAAGAATTTTGACTGGCTAAAAGGCTTGAAACGCATAACGTTTTCATCTACATATTGCAGTGCCTGTGTAATAGACAAGTTACCTAGCGTATGGCCTAGCTTCGCTTTTTTGAGATCTTTCCATACAATTTTAGGTGCTTGGGGGTTCACTCTTGTACGTTCTTTGGTACCCTTCATCTGGCGACGTAACTTACGAGAATATACTTGCTCATTCCCTTCAAAAATGATTTCGTTGATTCGAATTTTATTCCCACGCGCCACATCAATAGTGAGGATGCGGTGGTTGGGAAAGTTTTCATCAGGACGTTGTTTGGTTTTGACTGTTACATTTAAAAAACCCTTTTCCTTATAAAATTCAGAAACGATATTAAGGGTGTTTTTAATCAGGTTTTGATCTACAATACGTCCTCTACGTAATAAAAGCATATCTCGTAATTCATCTTCCTCGTTTTTTCGAACCCCCTTAAAGGCATATTTCGAAAGACGTGCGCGTTCCTTTACTTGAATATCAAGAAATACAACATCGTTAACAATTCGACTAGCTACGATTTTAACATCAGCAAAAAGTCCTTGTTTCCAAAGGTTTTTGATGGCATTAGAAATGCCTTCACCAGGTATAGACACTTTGTCTCCAACCTCTAAGCCTGAGAGGCGAATTAATAAATCTTCTTTGAGGTGTTCGGTACCCGAAATAGTAATACCTCCTATTTCATAATCTTTGGGCTGGCTATAATCTAAGTCTCCATTTCCTTGTGCTAGTAGTAGTTGAGGTGTAAGACAAAATACTCCCACCATCACTATTAGTAGAAATAAGAAATTTTGGATATGTTTCATGGAAATTAATTTGCTTCTTCGAAGATAGGGGATTCTCTAATACAAGACGTTTTAAATGCCGACAATGATGTTTTATATAACCACCATTACTAAGTTGGTGACAATTTACCAAAGCGACGATCTCGACTTTGAAAGTCGATAATAGCTTTATAGAGTTCTTCTTCGTTAAAATCTGGCCAAAAGTTTTGTGTAAAATATAATTCTGTATAAGCAATTTGCCACAATAGAAAATTGCTAATTCGATGTTCTCCACTCGTGCGAATGAGCAATTCAGGATCGGGCATATCTGCTGTTTCTAAATAAGAACTAATTACTTGATCATTCACCTGACTAGGATCAAGTTGTCCCGCAGCCGCAGCTTGAGCAATACGTTGTATGGCTTTGGTCATTTCCCATCTAGCACTATAACTTAGGGCTAGGGTAAGCGTCATGCGGGTATTGTTTGTCGTCATCTCGATGGCGTCCAATAACTCTTGATGACAGCGTTTAGGAAGCGTATTGATGTTCCCAATAGCATTTAAACGTATATTATTCTCATTAAGTTGCTTGGTTTCTTTACGAAGTGTACGAACTAGTAACTCCATTAAGGCAGATACTTCTGCTCTAGGGCGACCCCAGTTTTCGGTAGAGAACGCGTAAAGGGTAAGAAATTTAACACCTAGTTCTGCACAACTTTCGGTGGTTTCTCGAACCGCTTTAACACCGTTTGTATGTCCAAAAATGCGATTTTTCCCTCTTTGCTTTGCCCACCGACCATTGCCATCCATAATGACAGCAATATGTTTAGGTAATCTGGATAGGTCTATTTGTTCTTTTAAACTCAAGGTAATTAATTGATAAGTAAAGATGAGAAAATAAATGGGTCAAATATTGCTAGACTATTTGCTAACAAGACAAGACGAAAAACGCAGGCATAGCCGTAGGCTCTGGCGAGGCTTTTCAACGTAGTATTGTTAGCAAAGAGGCAGCTAGATTGGATAATTTATTTTTTCCTCTTTACTAAAGTGATACAATGACTTTATATAATACACTTCATACTAGTCAAAGGATTGATAGAAAGGGCAAAAATACAGAATTAATAGAGATTAATAAAAAAAGGTGAATGCTTTGTGAGCATTCACCTTTTTGAATCATTTGAATTATTGCTTAATAACGGGTCTTATTCATTAAAATCAAACTTTCGTTTTCCTTGTCCTGTTGGACACTTCCGATTAAAGATGACATAGGTTAAGCCAATTTGAACAAACATAAATTGATCATTAGATACAATGTCTCCTCTTTGTTTGCCTTCTACTCCTAATGGCACTCCTACTTCCCCTGAACGATCAGCTAAGGCGCCATTGGTCGTTCCATCACCCAATAAAAAACTATCTACATAGTTGGTACTTACATCATCTACATAGTCAGTGGTGGTAAAACGATAGCTAATTTCGGTATAAAAATTCCAGGTGTCTCGCAACCAATATTTGAATCCTAAGCCTATTGGAAAACTAAATTGTAATGGTTTATACTGTTTGGCAGGAATTAGGTCGGTTAATTGCCCTTCGGTACCCAGTTCACGTAAATTAAACCACTCTCCTTGAAATTGGGCTTTGGGATTGGAATAGAATAAACCAACACCAGCAGAAAGATAAGGGGTGAAATAATTTTTTTCACTCCCCAAAATAAAACGCTGGAAATTCAATTCTACGCCACCATGAGCCTCCACAATATTAGAACGAAAACTAAGGTTGCGCGATTGTTGAAATGGGTAGGCACTAATAGAATCAGCATGTTGAATGCGTCCAGCACTTAAACCGCCTTTGAGTACTACATAAGGATTGGCATTGTATCGGTAAATTGCTCCAAAAGCAGGACGTGTTTGTAATACATTATATTCGGGATTAAGATCACCAAAATAGGTAGCTCCACCTATCCATAAACCTACCTCAGAATCTTGGGCATAGACTACCTGCTGTGATAAACACAGAAAAAAGGTACTTACTAACCAAACACCAACAATATAAAATCTTTTAGTCGTCATTATTGAAAGTCGTATTTGTCGCAGATGGTAAAAGACAGATATGGTAAAGGTTTAAGACATCCCCTACCAACAAACGACTTTTCTAACGGTTGAAAAGGAAAGATTGTTGTGTGAATAATGCGACTAAACGGCAACTTTTTCTGCATCCCACTTAATCAACAGCATTTTACTGCCCAAATGGGTTAATAAAAAACCACGCCCATTGATGTTATCCTTATCTTGCATGTATTGACAGACTTCCTCTACATTTAAAATTTCACAATCAAGAGAAGAGCGATGTCTTTCGGGTACCTTTTTAAAAAATTGCTTCACCCATTTCATGACAGTGACATGACTGACCCCCAATACACGCTCAATTTCACGATAGCCTAGCCCTTGCAAATATAATTGAAGGGCTTTTATTACATAGTAGTCATCAATACGTTTTCCTAGTTTATTAACAGTAAAATGGTAATTACATGCTTTACACAGGAAACGTTGACGATCTTTTACTTTTCCACTCTTTATAATATGAGTAGCTTGACATTTTGGACATTTATTTCCGATCATAACGAACATTTGTAAGCCAAATATATTAAAATAGCAGGAAAAAGAAAAAGAAACGAACAAACAATTGTTAGTTAAAGCTGGTTTTCAATGCTTTTTTTTAATTGGTTGTTATTTTGTATGTTTAAGGTACTGACAGGCAGTGTTTATTCATAGTGGGTAGGCAGACTTTCTTTTGGCTTCATAGAGCAATAAGCATGTCGTTTATTGCTGTTATAATGTATATGATCTATACTTGTTATCTTAACTTTAGAAAATAGAAATACCCCTTGATCTAATAAAAGACCAAGGGGTATATTTCTTAGTTCACTTTATCCAGCGATCAAAAAATGCCGAAATGAATGAAATGATACATTAAATCCATCTTCTATAATTTATAGAAGGCTTGCACATAAGGTGTGTAGACGTACACACTGTAACAATAAGCAAGTAATAGGTTGATAGTCAGTCAATTAGTTGAGAGCACCTTCTAGCTCTTTCCCTGCTTTAAACTTAACTACTTTCTTAGCTGCAATTTGAATTTCTTCTCCTGTACGAGGATTTCTTCCTGTACGAGCTGCACGTTCTCCTACTGAGAAAGTACCAAAACCAACTAAAGTAACCTTGTCACTACCTTGTAGTGACTCTCTTACTGCTTTCATGAATGCATCGAGAGCGGCACCAGCTTGTGCCTTGGTTAAATTTGCATCTCCAGCAATCTGATCGACTAACTGTCCCTTGTTCATATTAGACAATTTAAATTAACAAATAGAATTTGATTATTCTTATATAATCGCAAAAATAGGTTCTAATAACAGTTTTTCCAAGCATAACCAACGAATTTACGAGGTATAACAATCTATAATGTAAAACATTGCAAATTGATATATGCTAAAAAAAATGTAAGCATAATGGGAAAACTTACTTACATTTGCAAATATAGCACATATTGTTAGTGTTCGCAAACCCGCACCACTAAACCATTACAGCCACAAAAACTTGATGAATGTGGTACTAAAACTATACCACATTGTTGGATTCATATTCGAATTTAATGCTAAATTGATAATTTTAGGTCTTTTTCTATTAAAATTGACATTTCTGTTGCTGATAATAGCTTTTTTATACTGGCTCAAACACTTGCTATATAAGGAATTGCTCATACTTGAACGGATTAAAGCCCTGTTTTTAACCTTGTTTTTTTTGAGGAATATTACAATTGTTTCTAGCTTTGTACTTCTCTAAACACATAACACAATACATTGTGAATATGAAACAAACGCCTTTACATACCATTCATGAAGCTCTAGGAGCAAGAATGGCAGCCTTTGCAGGTTATCAAATGCCGATTAGTTATCAGGGTATCAATGAAGAGCATCAGTGTGTGCGTCAAAAAGTGGGTTTATTTGATGTCTCACACATGGGCGAATTTATCATTCGGGGGAATAATGCTTTTGAACTGATCCAAAAAGTAAGTTGTAATGACATTGCTCGTTTATCGCCAGGCAAGGCACTTTATACCTGCCTAATGAACCACGAAGGGGGGATTGTAGATGATATGTTGGTATATCACCTTAGCGAAAAAGCGTTTATGTTGGTGGTGAATGCCGCCAACATTCAAAAAGATTGGGATTGGATACAGCAATTAAAGCCTGAAGAGGATATTGAGATGATTGATATTTCGGAACGTTCTGCATTACTAGCTATTCAAGGGCCTAAAGCAACGGCTTGTTTACAGCCGCTTACCGATATTGATTTGACCAATATGCGCTATTATACCTTTGAGCGAGGTGTTTTTGCAGGAGTAGAGAATGTCATTGTATCGGCAACGGGTTACACGGGTTCGGGTGGCTTTGAGGTGTATTTTGATAATAAACATGCTGAAACAGTTTGGAACGCAATTATGGAGTCGGGAGCAGCACATGGTATCCAGCCAGTTGGTTTGGGGGCAAGAGATACCTTGCGCCTAGAAAAAGGTTATTGTTTATATGGGAATGATATTAATGATACGACTACGCCACTTGAAGCAGGTTTGGGCTGGCTGACTCGCCTAAATACTGATTTTATTGGGAAGGAGGTACTAGTACAACAAAAAGAAAATGGTTTGACCCGCAAATTGGTGGGTTTTGAACTAGTAGGTAAGGGGATTGCAAGGAGTGGATATGCTGTTTTAGATATGAATGGTGTCGTAATAGGGGAGGTGACATCGGGTACGAAAGGGCCTAGTGTGGATAAGGCAATTGGAATGGCTTATGTGCCGACTGCTTTTGCAAAGGTGGGAACAGCTATTCAAATTCAGATTCGTAAGAAGGTGGTGGAGGCTGTGGTTGTGAAGATGCCGTTTTTGTAAGTCGATAGGAGTTGTTAATGTTGGAGCCTCTTAGAGCATGAATAATGGCCTTTGCGCAAGGGATAGTAGTGGTAGCTTGGTGAAATAGAAAGGTAGTGAGGCACGACTAGCAGGGCTGACAGCGGAAGACACTGCT
>JAHDCM010000168.1:5493-7754 GCA_020629895.1 Bacteroidota bacterium | reverse complement strand
CAAGCCAACTACAAGCGGATAGCCCGACCTTTTTTCTTTGTGTCTGTCGATGCGTGAACGCATCGACAGACACAAAGAAAAAAGGACACGCCCATCAAATACTTTTATCCTAACCTTTGTAGCTTTATGAAAAGTTCATTTCCCTAACGCGGTTTGATAGAGTTATAACAAGTTTCCATGATTTGAATATCAAAGTGTGTGTTAAATAAAGGGCGATAAGCGGCCGCATTGCCTCCAAAAGGGGGATGTGTTTCGTTGATAGGAATATTAAAAAGAAGTCCTACTAATTTGCCTTTGGGTTTCAATAGTTGATGCATTTGTGTGACATATTGAGGGCGAAGGGTGGGGGAGATCGCACAGAAAAAGGTTTGTTCGATGATGAGATCATACTGCCCTTTATGCTGAAAAAAGTCCTGTTGTAGGAGCTGACTGGCAGGAAAAAGAGGCTGTTGTGCTTGAAAGTGTTGAAGCGCAGAGGTAGACCAATCTAAGATATGCGTGTTGGCAAAGCCTTGTTGCCAGATGTAGCTGGCTTCGTGTGCATTGCCACAACCAGGAATCAGGATGGAAAGGGTTTTGTCAGTTAATTGATCAAAATAGGCTTTTAGAGGAGTACTGATTTGCCCAATGTCCCAACCTGTTTGTTTTTGAAGGTAAAGGTTTTCCCAAAAATGGGCATCTAAGTTAGGTGACATAATTTATATGGTTTTTAATGAATTTGTACTGTATGTTAATAGCCATATACTATAAATAGTTATAAAGCGTCAAGGATTTTATTTTATTATGACAAAACAATGACAATTTATTTTTTAATCACTATCTTGCTATCCAAACCTATTTTAGATAGCATTTTCGTGGACTAAATTATGATGCGCTCTATACTATTATGTAACAGTTTAAGTCATTTTTGAAATGGAAAAGGAAAAAAAGTCACCCTCTAAATCTAAGGCTCCTTATTATTATTTACTAGCACTAATTTTATTATTGTTGTTTTCTAATATGTATTTGTTTTACAAAAAAAATGCATTGGAAAAAGAACGTGATGAGTCGATTACTTTTTTAGAAGGACAAAAGAAACAATTACAAGAGGAATATGAAGCTATTGATGAGGAGTTGGAACTTTTTAAGGATGAAAATTTTGGTTTAGATAGTACGTTGGTAGTTATTGAAGGAGAGTTGGATGCGAAAAAAGAGGAAATAGAGACCTTATTGGCTAAGAATTCTACTACGACTGCTGAGTTGAGCAAAGCACAGTTGTTAATCGAAAGTTTGCGGCAAGATTTGGATAGTTTTCGAGAACAGGTGCAGGCTTTGAGTGCTAAAAATCAGTTGCTGACTGAAGAGGTTGGGGTTTTGGGTACTGCTAACGAGGAATTGAATAGTCAAAAGGAGGTGCTGATTGTGAAAACAAATGAGCTTTCGAGAGAGAATGTGAAGGTGAAGCAGGAAAAGCAGCAGGTAGAGCAACAAAAACAGGCTTTGGAGGTGAATAACAATCAATTGAAGTCGTATAGCCAAGAGGTGATGACCCAAAATACAGGACTTCGTGAGAACTTGCAACAGGTAAAAGTCGTACAAGAAGAGCAAAAAACGTATATCTCTAAGTTGGCAGATCAACGAGAGCAATTGGTGGAAATTAAGCATAAATTGGAGGAAGATCGAGAGGAGTTGATTACTGTGAAAAAAGATCTGGAAGAGGAGAAGGAGGTACTAGTCGAAAAAACAGAAGAATTGGTTGAAAAGAAAGAAGCATTAGAAGAGAAAAAAGAAGAATTGGAAGAGACGAATAAAGAATTGGAAGAAGAAAAAACGGTTGTGGAAGAACAGAATGAGGAAATGCAAAAGAAGCTGGATATTGCGTCAGTAATGCGTGTTTCGGGAGTTGATTTTAAGGGAGTGCGGTATAAGAAGAATGGAAAAGAATTGGAAACCAATAACTCTAAGAAGGCAGATAAGTTGAAAGTGTGTTTTAATGTGAAAACGAATCCGATTGCCGAGACAGGAGAGAAGTTAATGCGTTTGCGGATTGTTAAGCCTGGTGGTACCGTTTTGTATAATGAGGCTTTAGGATCGGGTGTGTTACAAATGACAACGGAAGATAAGCAGGTGAAATATACCGTAGAAAATTATATTGACTATAATCATACACCTAAAAATTATTGTATGTATTGGCAGCATCCTTCTTATACAAGTGGCAAATATATGGCCGAATTGTATCATGATGGGGTGCTAGTTGGTGGAAATAATTTTGAGTTTAAAAA
>JAHDCM010000168.1:0-5393 GCA_020629895.1 Bacteroidota bacterium | reverse complement strand
TTACTCCATTTCCTCCTTCCGTTCCACTAAATACCAATAAACAATTCCTCCCACAATTAATAACACCAGTACACCAGCTATAAAAGTCAACAAGGCACTCACTCCAATACCACGTTTGACAACTGCCGAAGGATTACCCACTGCAATTAATCCCGCCCAATAATAAGGATGTGCCTTATCTGGATTATTCTGTTGAAGAAACTGTTGTTTGGCTTGGTGTAAAGAAATATTCACCGCCTTTCCGTCCTGTAATTCATCAAAAAAGTTCTTCATCATTTCGGGAGCCACCTCCTCAGCACGCCAAAGCGAAGTCACTAAACTCGGACAACCTGCATACGAGAACGCACGAGATAGATTTAAATAACCATCGACCTTTTCTAATTCTTCCTCAATGGGAGTGGTTGCTCCTAATACTAATAACTCCGATTCTATAGGTGAGCCGTACACTTCGTACATGTTTAGGAAATCATCATTATTGGTTGCATTGAAAAATAGAAGTTTTGAGTCAATCGGTTTATTGGCAAATACAAAACAATTGAGCGATAAATGGTTAATAGAGTAATTATTGACCTTATCCAGAAACTCTACTTCTGACGCTTTAGGACCACTAAAGACCTCGCCATTCATCACCGAATTGACAAGACTTATTTCCTGTTTAGAACGTGCCAATGTCTCTTTCGTATTAGAGTCAAATTTCTTGAGTACTTGTTCATCAAATGCTACGCGAATTTGGTAGTATTCGTAAGGAACCGTCCAACCACTATATGTTTTTGCATTGGGGCTTCGTGGTGTAGAGAGATCTTTCCAGAAAAACTCCATGCCGTAAGCATAGTTAATGACATATTGATTGAGCAGGTAGGGCAGGTTTTGAAAATAAAGTCGTTCGGTGACTTCTTCTGTCAATAAAGCTTCAAAGGGAATAAAAGTAAGCTTGCCATCTGGAATAACTACTAAATTAGTAATCGGATCATTTTGAATAGATGCCAAAGGAGGGGCTAAAATATGATGGTATAAGGCCCAGGCATTTTTGGTAAATTGTTTATACCCTTTCAGGGGAAGCGTATGTACTACTTCTTTATCGTGAAGTGCCTCCAATAAATTTTCTAACACATCTTCAATAGGTGCTATTTCAAACTGTTCGAGTTGAATGCCTGATTGTGAAAAAATAAATACAAAGCCCAAGTTTTTGCCCATATAATATTGTACAATTGCTGTTTCGGGCAGTTCATTGATTAAGCGGTCATGAATATCCTGAATATTGAGTGTTTCATAGCGGTATCGAAATTGAAAATAATTTGGATGATCCGTCTTAATGATATTGCGTAATTGAACAAGTGTTTTTTCCAAACTATCAATACGCGTCTTTAAGAACTTGCGTTTATCATTGGTGAGCGAAATCGTTCCTAGTTGTTCCTCATCTAATAAATCCCTTTTTACGGAAGCCAACTTATTAGTGGTTACTTTTTCATTATCAATCAACGAGTCGAGCTTAGTGCCATTGGTCTGAGAATACCGTACTGTTGGAGATTTAATCGCGCTTAACAACTTAAAATATCTACTTTTTTCCACCAAATCAAAGGCGTTTTTAAGATAGGCACGTTGTTTTTCAGGATTGGTCGCATCTTTATATAATACATAAGCCAATCGAATGCCATTTTCGTAGGTCTCCTCAATCGTCTCTTCAGATAATGGCTTATAGCCTTGTGGCCGACTAAGTACATTCATGGTATCAATAACATTGGCAGCCATCAAGTAGGTGGTCAGTGCATTATTCAGTTTTTCAGGCTCTTGAGATGATTGGTAGGATAGTTCAAGACTATGAGCTTTGGCATTGAGGGCTTCCAAATAATGGGTATAAGAGCTTACATTTCTTAGGTCAATGGTTGATTGGTCAACAGCTAAACTGTTTTCCGATATGTTTTTATCACCAGTGTTAGTGGTATCTTTTGTATTTTCTTGCTTAATATTACCAGACAAGGAGTTAATAATCGTCTCATATTCTTCAGATGCCAAATCATAATTTCCCATCTGATCATAAAGTCCCCCTATTTTCAACCGAATGTTGGCAATATCTGGATGGTTTTTAGGAAGGTATTTTTTCTTATTAACCTTAGCAGAATCATAATAAGCGAGTGCCTGTTCGTACTGTTCCTGTTCTTTATAGGCATCAGCAATATTAATAAAATTGAAAGCAACATCTTTATTACTTGGCTCATAGTATTTCTCCAAAACATCTAGGGCCTTATAACTATATTCCATTGCTTTATCATATTCTCCACGTTCAGTGTACACTTTGGCAATATTCGTATAGGCCGATTTTATTTCAGCGGGATTTAATCCGTCAGCAGCATTGCGCTCATAAACATCACGCGCCTTCTCAAAATTAATAAGTGCTTTATCTAGGTTATTCAGTTTTAGGTAAGTATGTCCGATTTTTTTATAGGTATCCGCCAAAAAATAATGTGATTCATGCAATTGGCGCATTTGGATATTTAAACCTTGAAGGTTGGCAAAAAGTGATTTTTTATAACTCCCACTAAAATAGTAAAGATCCGAAAAGTGAAAATAGATATTAATTAATTGGTCACTACCTTCTCCATAAACCAATTCTTTTAGGGTGAGGGCATGGGTAAGGTAACGGTAAGCTTGGTCGTAGTTCGAGTTTTTAACATTAATCACTGCCAAATTTCGATATGTATTGGCAAGCAAATCATATTCTGTACCCAATTCTCGCGGAGCTAAACGGTTTTCACCATACCGCAACACCGCTTTGATATCCAAGCTATCTTCCCCCTCTTGTTTGGCCAACAAAGCCAAATTTTTTGCGTGATCATTCTGGTCATCCTCATACATCTTAAAAGACAACTCATTACAAACACGCATGAACACATTCCAATCCACCTCCTTCAACACATTGACCGATTTTCGACTATAATGCATCGCTGAGTCAAATGCATTGATCTGAAGTAAGGAATCTGCCCGACTTTTATCAGCTAGTGCCGCTTTTATCAGTACCTTTGAATCATCCAAAGAAGATGATTGTCCAAATAGGAAGGTGGTAGATAATAGCCCTAGAGCTAAAGTGGTAATTGCCACTTTCAGGATTACAGACATCAATATATGATTACGAAGCATAGGCATAAGAAGCCGCAAGTTAAGAAAAAATAGACGATGTCTAATCAACCTAAAGTCAGATACTTAGAGTAATTTGGTTAAAAAATAACTTTCTTTCCTAATTAGCACCTCCTACACTAGAAATCAACGAATCTACTTGCGAATTCCATAGCTGTTTTTGATCATCTAACTCATAATCATCTGCAAAATCAGTAATGATCAATACAGTATCGCCAGTTATTGGAGAGCGTTCTATACGAAACTCCAAAAATTCATCCCCTTCTGCATCTGCCATCCGAAATTTTATAAAACTATTGTCTTCCTTTTCTATGACATTGGCTTTCTCTTCAAAACCATCCCAGAAAAAACTATAACTATCTTCCATATTGTCCACATGTTCAGCAAACCATTGGGCAAGACCCGATGGGGTTGACAAAAAGTTGTATAATATGGTGGGGGAGGATTTAATGACGTAATCCAACGTATATTTGATCCTGGCCATACGTGTAATTTACAGATTATTTAGATAATAGAACAAGGCAAACACCTAAAAAACAATATAAACAACACTATATTACTAAGTTTTTCTAAATGTTAACCTCCTGCAATTATAATTAAAAAATAATTTTTTCAAAATTTCAGAACAAAAAACCCATCATAAACATTAATTTATTACTTCAAAAACACAAAAAACCCAAAAAAAGAGCTTCTAAAGGTACAAAAGAGACTAATTTTTACACTAACAGCATTATAAAAAGAACCGTTTTGTAGTATTGATTCACTGTTTCTAGTACCCAAGATGCTTGTAAATAAGGTTTTTTTATTTTTAAGTGAAAAAAAAATGATGTATTTTTGTACCTATACACATATACTAATTCATAACTAGTATTATTTATTAATGAATATCTGTTATGATGTGTATTCCTTCTTTTTAAGAAAAGTAGTGATACACCCTTTATTTACCCATCAGAACCATACTACATAACACTCTTTTCTTGGAAGTATATTCTTCATCTAACAAGAAGGGACAACCATTATATCCCTTTTCATTTAACTAGTGAGAAATTATGCGTCAGCTAAAGATTACCAAGTCTATTACCAATCGCGAGAGCCAGTCTCTAGAAAAGTATTTACAGGAAATTGGGAAAGTAGACCTGCTTACGCCTGAAGAAGAAGTCGATCTTGCCAAACGAATTAAGCAAGGAGACCAAGAAGCTTTAGAGAAATTAACCAAAGCCAATTTGCGTTTCGTCGTTTCTGTTGCCAAACAATATCAAAATCAGGGTCTTTCCCTAAGTGACCTCATTAATGAAGGTAATTTAGGTTTGATTAAAGCCGCACAACGATTCGATGAAACACGAGGATTCAAGTTTATCTCTTACGCTGTTTGGTGGATTCGCCAATCTATCCTTCAAGCACTCGCCGAACAATCCCGAATCGTTCGATTACCACTCAATAAAGTCGGTTCCCTCAACAAAATCAACAAAGCCTTCTCCGCATTGGAACAAGAGTTCGAAAGAGAACCTTCGCCCGACGAATTAGCAGAAGTACTGGACATTGATACCGTCGAAGTAGAAACAACACTAGGAGTCGCCGCCCGACACGTATCCGTAGACCAACCTTTCGTAGAAGGAGAAGATAATACCCTCCTCGATGTACTGATAGACAAAAATACACCAACCACCGATTCTGACCTCGATTATAACCAATCATTAGGACAAGAAATAGAACGCTCACTTTCTACCCTAACAGATCGTCAAAAAGATGTTATCAAACTCTATTTTGGTATCGGTGTCGAACACAGTATGTCACTCGAAGATATTGGAGAACGTTTCGGACTGACGCGTGAACGTGTTCGTCAAATCAAAGATAAAGCCATCAACAAACTACGTAGTGCTTCTCGTAGCAAATTGTTGAAAAACTATCTAGGAGCCTAAAAACGAAAATTGTTTAAAATCTCTTAGTAAAATTAGCCCTTTGTAGCTATTAACTTGCTACAAAGGGCATTTTTGTGTGATTTTTTGATCAATATCTGTTACCTTTGTGTTCCTATTTTGGGCGTGTCCTTTTTTTACCTCGCCTGTCAATGCGTAAACGCATCAACAGGCACGAGGCGAAAAAAAGGTCGGGCTATCCGCTTGTAGTTGTCTCGTAGAAAAGCAATTCGGCTATTACAACTAGCAGTGTCTTCCGCTGTCAGCCCTGCTAGTCGTAGCCTCATAAGCTTTCTACTTCACCAAGCTACCGCTACTATCCCTCACGCAAAAATGTGCGAAGTG
>JAHDCM010000167.1 GCA_020629895.1 Bacteroidota bacterium | reverse complement strand
CGGTAGCTTGGTGAAATAGAAAGGTAGTGCGGCTACGCCTAGCAGGGCTGACGAAGGAAGACACTGCTAGGCGTATTAGCCGAACACCTTGTCTATGAACCAACTACAAGTGGATAGCCCGACCCCATTTTTCTCATTTTTGCCAGTGTTCTTACGAAGACGCAAGAATGGGCAAAAATGAGAAAAATGGGGACACGCCCAGTAAATAATGATAGGGTGATATTAGGCAAACTAAAATAAATAAATCCACAACTTTACTCGCCTCTTTTCAAGCTACTCTGTGTTGTGAAGCCTCGCCGTAGCTTGAGGCTATGCCTACGTTTCACGCCTTGATTAACTTGAAAATAGCCTTCGTCTAGTTAGGGATTTATTTTTTTTAATTTGCCTTATAAGTTTTGTAGCAACCAATAGCTGTCATATACTTCAGATGGGATAATATTAGATTTGAGTTCGGTAAGTGCTGTTTGAATTTCTTGGGGTGATTTTAGGAAATCGGTTTTTAGGAGATAGGCATTTTTGAGGTGGGAGATAAATTGCTTGTAGGTTTGTTCTTTTTGAGGAGGAAAAAATGGTTTAGCCTTGTTCTTTTCGGTGGTCATAGACGACGATCCATGATTTTTGATCCATCTGAGGTCATTGGTAAATTGGTTGAGTACATAGGTTTCTTGTTCTTTGGGGAGGGCAGTGAGGTAGTAGATTTGAAGGCGCAATTGGCGACAGAAAAATTGAATATATATATTTTTTGTCTGAACGATTTGAAGTGTTTCTTGGGCTTGTTCATATTTTTTTTGGGCGGTGAGTACGAGGGCTTTTAGGTAATAAAAGTCATTTTGTGCGAATTGGGGATGAATTTCTTCATAGTACGTTTCTACAATTTCTTCAACAGATGCTATATTTCCAATTGCAATACCTGCTTTCACACTTTTTAAAAGGTGGGCAAAAGGAAGATATTTTTTTTCGTTGATGCTAACGTGAAATACTTTTTGAGGGAGGGCAGTGGTATATATTTCGTAAAGTTCTTGGTAATACAGTCGTTCATTTTGAGAGACTCGACGAAATAAAACATTGATAAAGCCAGTATATAACTGTCTTAAATCAAATTGGTTGAAGGCCTTTGCTTGTTGAAATAGCAATTGTTTTAATTTGTTGGTGGTTTCTTCGGCAGATTCATATAGTTGTTTATTGTCTATGGTGATAATAGTAAGATAATAGTAGGCAGCAATAAGTGGAATGCGGGTGAGTTGATGTGTTTTGATGGTTTGAAGGGTCTCCTCCAACATGATAAAATTGAAAGGAGTGGAGAAGTTGTTGGTTTGTGAAAGAACGGCTAAATATAATCGCAGTTTGTTCGTGATATAGTAATAATCGAGGTTGTCGATAGTATTTTGGAGATAGGTTTGTCGATCTTTTTCGCTGCTATGAAATATTTGTGATTGATAATAATATTCCGAGAGTTGAAATAAATTGTAAAAATAATTTATATCTTGAAGTGTGTTATTATTTGAGGAGAGCTTATGTTGGTCAATTTCTTTTTGAATGAGGTGGTAGAATTGCTTTCCTAAATTCTTTTCGAAATAGGCTTCTAGTAGGAAGAATAGTTGGCTTTTATCTTTTCCTTTCTCCTCTTGTGCTTGTCGTTGTTCGGTTGCTAAAAAATCGAATAAGAGTTTGTAAAAGGTTGATTTTAGGTGATTGAGTTTGTCATTTTGTTTGGTAGTGTCATCAAATTTTTGATCGAATATTTTTTGATAGACTTTTTGAGTAGGGAAGATGAAGGATTTACCTTTTTGTGTTTGTAGGTATTTGCGTAAAAAATCGAACAGTATAACAGCGTTTTTACTATTATTGAGATAAGGCGATTCAAGGTATTTTTTGAAGCGGGTAAGATCTGTTTTATCTAGTTTTGATAATAATTCTAGTAATTGGCTTTTTTGCATTTGTGATTAATAATAAAAGAGTTCTATATACAGATAAATGTAATGAAAAATACTTGTTTTTAATTAAATTAATCAAAAAAAACGCAAATTCTTTTTAGAAAGATGATGAGGTTAATTAATTGATTATTAATTGTTTATATTGTGTTTTGAATGCTTTTTCTGTAAAAAATATTTCATTTCTTTCCTTTTTTTGCTGAGGAAAGGGGAGGCGTATGACTTATATTTGGATTGTTATCAACGATAATACTTGTAAGTGATATTCCACTTCTTGATACTCGTTATTCAAGAAGTGGATTTTTTACTTACAAAATCATAACCTATTATTCGACTAATAATTATTAGTTTATGTAGCAACACCCAATTTAATTAATTATGAAATGTACACTTACAAGAATCGTCCTTTTTCTAATTTTACAATTAATCTTTTTTTATGATGTTAAAGCTGCTTGTATAGAGACCAATGGTGATTTATTGGTCAATAATACGAATGATAGCGGAGATGGCTCCTTACGAGAAGCTATTTTGTGTGCCGAAAGTAATATCGGGGCTGATCGTATTATATTTGATATTCCTGGCAATGGCCCCTTTATTATTCAACTGGAATCTTTATTACCAGATTTGGTAGATGCCAATACAACCATAGATGCAACGACACAGCCTGGTTATTCTGGCGGAAATCATATTATTATTGATGGTACTTCGATTGTTGAAGATTATACGTATGGGTTATATATTTTAGGAGATAATGCTATAATTACAGGTTTAGAGATTGCTAATTTTTCTGGCTTTACAGCTAGTTGGGGAATTTGGGTTGGTACTGTTAGTAATGTGAGTTTATATAATAATGTGATCACTGGCTGTGAATATGGCATCTTATGTATGGATGTCTTGGGAGGTATCATGGAGGGGAATGTTGTGGGATTGGATCGAATGGAAACAGGAGGAGCAGGAAATATTGTTGGTATGCAATTGTGGCAATGTGCGAATATGAATGTGCTTAATAATACGTTTTCTAATAATGCTAATTGGGGCTTGCAGGTGTTGAGTAGTACTTCGTCTTTTATAGAAAATAACCATATCGGAGTAGCCAGTGATGGAGTAAGTGCTTGGGGAAATGGGCAAAATTTAGGAGCTACCACTGGAGGTTTAGATATTGGAGGGAGTGATGGTTTGTACATTTATGATAATGTAATTGGTAGTAATTTAGGGCCAGGAATTGCTAATGCAACAGGTGGTGGAGGAACGAATATCACCATTGCTAGTAATTACATTGGTACGGATCGTTCAGAAAATGTTGCCTTAGCTAATTTTAATGGGATTCATGTTTTTGATGGAGCTTCTAATTGGAATATTGGGGAAGGTACTAATCAAAATGTCATTGCGAATAATAATGGTTTTGCAGTAGAGTTAGTAAGTGATGGCGGTACTGTTCCAAGCAATATTTCGATGCAACTAAATCGAATTTATTGTAATAATGGTATTGAATTGGGAGGCACTGCTAATGCCAATATACAAGCTCCAGTGATTACTGCCTTAAGCCCAAGTGGAGCAGTTGGTACGGCTCCTCCTAGTTCGGAAGTCGATGTATATGTCAATGACAATTCAAGTTGTACTAACTCGGCTAGTGCTTGTGAAGGACGATCGTATATGGGAACAACAACAAGTGATGTGACTGGTAATTGGCAGTGGAGTGGGACATTAGATATAGGAAGTTCAGTGACTGCTATTGCCACCTTAACGAATATTGGTAGTTCTGAATTTGCAGTCTGTGAAACGGTTACATCTTGCGCTGATCCTACTGGTAACATTACTGTTTTTAATACTAATGATAGTGGAGTTGGTTCTTTAAGAGAAGCGATCAACTGTGCGAATACCAATCCTGGAGCTAATACCATTGTGTTTAATATTCCAATGACAGCCGATATTGTAATTAATTTAGAGAGTCCTTTACCTGATATTACAGATGATGCAACGATCATAGATGCCACTACTCAAACGGGTTGGTATCGAGGAATGATTACCATTGATGGAAGCAATGCCCTAGTAGGAGAGTTAATTGGGTTTCGCTTATTGAATGCAGATAACTGTATAATACGTGGTTTTCAAGTTCGCAATTTCAATTTTGAGGGAAATAGTTTGAATGATATAGGAATTAGTGTGGTTAGTTCTAGTGATTATACCCTAGCGCAAAATACAATTTATGGCTGTGAAACAGGATTCTTTATAGGTTCTTCTACTAATGGAACTATAAGTGATAATTGGTTAGGAATAGATGCTAGTGCAACAAGTTCTCCTAATAGTAGTGCGAATATTTCTTTGTCAGGAAGTAATATTATTGAAATAAATAACAATGTATTAGCAGGTGGTGGAAGTGGCAACGGAATATCAATCAATAGTTCCTCTAATTTAAGTATCCTCAACAATCTAATAGGAACAGACCCTACTGCCAATATAGCTATGCCACATAACTTTGGCTTATATTTTATTACCGCCTCCAATAATTTACTCATCGCCAATAATACCATTGCTGGAAATATCTATGGAATTTATAGTCAGCCAGGCGTTAACTTTGAGGGCATTATTTCAGGAAATTATATTGGTACGAATGCAGCAGGTGCTACTGGTTTAGGACAAGAAGCTGGAATTTATTGTCATATAGCGACTGGGCTAACGATTGGTGTAAATGCTTTAGGGGATGGTTTAGGAA
Organism: Bacteroidota bacterium; assembly: GCA_020629895.1. GTDB lineage: Bacteria > Bacteroidota > Bacteroidia > Chitinophagales > UBA2359 > JAHDHP01. The sequence goes on along the minus strand of JAHDCM010000167.1, from coordinate 3,133 downwards.
ATCAGATTGCTTATAATCAAGAGGGGATTCATATCAAAGAGGGCAATAGCATTTTGATGTATCAAAATGATTTATATTGTAATGAGGTGCCAATGAATATAGCTGCTACTGTAAATAATGGCATTACTCCTCCAACAATACAGTATGCTACTAGCTCTACCATCTTTGGATACGCGCCTAGTGGAAGTATCATTGAGGTTTTTGTGATGGATAATGGAGCTTGTTTGAGCAATACTGCTTGTCAAGGGTTATATGTGGGTACAACTGTTGCACTTGAAGATGATACATGGATCTTAGAAGGGAATTTTGAAGATGGTGATGTGATCACAGCTACCTCTACCAATCCTTCTACACTTGAAACTTCTCACTTGGCAACCTGTAAGAGTGTATGTGAAATATGTGTTTTACCAGGCGATTGTAACCGCGATGGTCTCATAGATATGAATGATTTATTTTGTTGGGGGCAAGTTTATGGAAGAACGGGGCCAGCACGTTCTAGTGGTAGTTCGGAATTATTTCCACAAACACCTGGCGCAGATTGGGCATTTACCCTAACTTCTGGTTTAAATGCTAAGTATAGTGATTTTGATGGTAATGGGATCATTGACATGGACGATCTGACCATTCTTACTACTTACTATAATGGCGAAGTGCCTGTATGGGATTCGGGTAAAACAGGTGGCGCGTCAGATATTGAGCTAGGATTATCACTTGTAGATGTCATTGGTGACCTTGCTTTTTTTGATGTGAATTTACGTAACACCAACGATGAGAACGCCGTGATTCCTGCTTATTTTTTACGATTTACAGTCGCTTATAATGACAACGATGTGATTCCTGTTGAGGCTTTGTTTGACAAGCCTTCCTCCTTTGGAATATATGAAAGTGACTATATGGGGATTTATAATAATGATGAAAGCAAGGAGTTATTAGACATTGGACAAACATCTATCCGTCCCAATGCGGGTAATATCAATATTGCAGGTAGAGTATGTGAAATAGGCTGTTTAATTGAAGTGGAATACTTAATTCTTACTGTTAACAAACCAATTCGGTCATTACATAGAAGCTCTAATTTTGGCAACTTTAATTTCGAAGAGCAAGTTTTCCGACTTGAAAATGTTAATGTCGTAAATCAAGTGGGTGAAGTAACTGTATTAGAAAACGTACAAGATACTTTGTGGTATCTCCCCGATTTGTTGTGTAAACCCAACCAAAAAGGGAATGAGGAAGATTACATTGAAGCGTTCAAAATTGGTGAAACAGAACGAGCAACAGGCAATGATAATGGCTATGGTCAATACACACAACTAGAGGCGATACCTGTTGAACTAGGACATAATCCGCTTACTATTTCAGGTTCATTTGATGATAGCGAACATAGTACTTACTACCACATTTACATAGATTACAACCAAGACCAAATATTTGATGAGGAAGAATTAGTTTATGAAAGTGTGCAAGTAGATGATCCGCTTCATGAAGGTAATTTATTTATTCCTGATAATATTAATATTGGGCAGTATTTGATGCGGGTAGTCATGAAGCGAAATACTACTCCTGAAAATGCCTGCGAAAATTTTCAATACGGAGAAACGGAAGATCATTGGATTGAGATTCAAGAAAGGGAAGAAATGGGCAATACCTGCTATAATTTTTCAAATATAGAATGGGCGGATGGTGCCATCGGAAGCCCTTTTATTCGAGGGAAGTACACGATTAATGAGAAGGAACAAACAATGAAAATGAAGTCGTATGGCTATGTCAAAACAATTAGTGAAGAAAATCTATATTATGTGTCTATTCCTGTCAATGATTGGGAAGGAGAATTTTCAACTTTAGTAGATGTTAACAGTTCCAATGCTCAATCTGTTGCAGGAATTATGGTGCGGTCTTCTCTAAAAGAAAGAAGTCCCTCTTTTGGAGTGATGTTAGAGAAAGATGCGACCATTGTAACCAGTAGACTGACAGGTAAAAGAGCCTTAGAAACTCATAAATACGAATCAACGGGTGAGGCCCCAAAAGGCTTGAAATGGTTAAAGATAACTTGGGAAAATCAGGTTTTTACCGCCTACGAATCAATAAATGGCAAAGACTGGATCGCCATACATAAACAGCGAATCCTAACACAAAGACCCTATTATGTTGGTTTTGTTTTGTCTGCCCAAAAAGGAGGACGATCCAAATCCGCAGCATTTTCAAATATGTGTCTGCAATTGCCCAATACGAATGACTTGCAATTATCACGTCCTAAGTTAAACGATCCCATCCCTGAAATAGATGTATTTTCTTACCCCAATCCATCGAATGGACAGGTATGTATTGCCTTTAATCAGAAATTAGAAGCGCAATATCAACTACAATTAACGGATTATACAGGTAAAAGTGTACATAATATCTCCATTCAAGGAGAAGACAGTCAGCAAGCCATTCACCTAGATTTAAATGCCCTTGAAAATGGTCTATATATGCTCCATCTGAAGTATGAGGGGAAAGTCATTGCACAAGAGAAAATTATGTTGATGAAGTAAGTTCTCAACACAGTACAAAGTCTTTTTATTTTAACTCACAATCCGTTTCTTGCTAGTTCAACCAATTATACATAAACACCTACAAGCCCTGCTCCAAAACAATGAGCAGGGCATTCGAGCCATTTATGATCTTTTTCAAGAAAAGGTCATTCAATGGGTGGTGAGAAATAATGGTAGTCGTGGAGATGGAGAAGACCTTTTTCAAGAGGGGCTGATTGTAATTTTAAAATATGCCAAACGAGACCCTTATTTTTTAACCAGCAGTTTTCAAACCTTTTTGCTCAGCGTTTGTAAGAAAATGTGGTATAAAGAGTTGAAAAAACGAAAAGATCGCATGAATAGGATGACAAAGCGATACCCCGTAGACTTGCCGGCTCCCAGTAATCTATTAGAGGCTATTCTTGAAGAGCAGCAACGTTATGCAAGGTATCAAGATAGCTTTTTGAAACTAACAAATAAAGAGCAACGCATCTTACAGGTTTATTTAAAAGGATGGAGTCATCAAGAAATAGCCGACTATTTTAATCTTAGTAATTCAAATGCATCTAAACAGCGTATCTTTAAAATAAAAACAAAGCTAAAACGGATAGTTCGTAAACATA
>JAHDCM010000166.1 GCA_020629895.1 Bacteroidota bacterium | reverse complement strand
TCGCGTGAGGGATAGTAGTGATAGCTTGCTGAACTAGCTGCCTTGTGAAGCCTGCACTAGCAGGGCTGACAGCGGAAGACACTGCTATTGCATTTGGCTGAACAGGCTGCTAGAAAGCAACTACAAACGAATAGCCCGACCAATATACAAAAAGCGCAATCTTTTGTTTTCGCCAGCGTTCTCGCTGGTGGCAAAAGATTGCGCTTTTTGTATATTGGACACGCCCAAAAAATGATCAATCCTTCAAAAATTCCTTAAACCATAATCCTGAATTTTTCACAATCCTTTTTTGCGTGTTATAATCTACATACACCAAACCAAAGCGAGGACGATAACCCTCAGCCCATTCAAAATTATCCATGAAAGACCAAACGAAATAACCATGTATTGGAACGCCTTCATTTTTGGCTTTTAACACAGAGGATAAATAATCTTTGAAAAACTGAACACGTTGTTGATCATTCACCTGTCCATCAACCACCATATCCTTAAATGCTGCGCCATTTTCCGTTACAATTATTTTTTTCAATTCAGGATAAGTGCCGAATTGTTTTAATATCTTATAGAAACCATCTGGCGATACTTCCCAATTCATGTCTGTAATTTGGTCATTTGGAACACCTCTTTTATCTGGTGGCACAAAAAATGACCACAGTACTGGCGGAAAGATAGCAGCCTTTGCGACTGTTCGCGTATAGTTTTGAACCCCCATAAAATCCCAATCAAATTTCAGTTTGTCAAAATCAGAAGAAGGGACACGATCGGCTATTTTTTTAAAGAAAGTACCCGCATCTGTTGGGTAGCCTCGACCAATAATTGGGTCGAGATATAAACGATTGAGAAAGGCATCCCATTTTTTGGCAGCCTTAATATGTTTGGCTTTTTGATTTTTAGGGTCTACCCAAGAGCAGGAGATGGTCGTACCAATATTGGCATCCGAAACATTGGAACGGATAATCCTGCCACTTGCTCCACTCACCATATTAGCATGATGTACCGTATCGTAATACTTTTTAAAAGAGATTTTGCCTGGAGCGTGAGCCCCTGCAAAATATCCAGCACCACAAAAGGACGCAGCTTCATTCAGTACCATCCAATTTTTAACTTTATCTCCGTATGCTTTTGTCAAAACATGCGTGAATTCTTCAAACCAAGCAATGATATCGCGATTGATCCAGCCTCCTTTTGCACTCAAAACTTCAGGCAAGTCCCAATGGTAAATGGTGGGCCAAGGTGCTAGTCCAACTTCCAAGCAACGATCAATAACGCGGTGATAAAAATCAATTCCTTTTTGATTGACTTTCCCAATTCCATTGGGCAAAATTCGAGTCCAAGCAAAAGAAAAACGGAAAATGTCAAAATTTAAGGACTTGACCAATGCAATATCTGATTCGTACTTGTGATAAAAATCACAGGCAATATTGCCGTTACTGCCGTCTTTTATATTTTTTCTTTTTTGGGTAAATGTATCCCAAATAGAGGGCGATTTCCCATCTATATTCCAAGCCCCTTCGATTTGATATGCAGCAGAAGCAACCCCCCATTTAAAGTCGTCGCCGAAATCGGATTTAGATAGATGATTTGATTTAAAAAAATGAAGTGGTAAGTAGTTGTTCGCCATTAAAAGCAAACTCAATTGGGATGTGTTTTTTAAAAATTCTCTTCGTTTCATAAGGTAGATTAAAAAAATGACTTCTGAATCCTTCGTGTCCATGACATTGGACATGGCCCAATGTCATGGAATTAGGGAGGTTCTACTCAAGTACTGTTACTGCTCCATGAATCGGATCAGTATTGCCATCATTCAAATCAATGATGTAGTAGTAAGTACCATGAGGTAAATCATTTCCATCTTGGTTTGTTCCATTCCAGCCGCTACCATTGCTATAAGCAGTCGATTCCCATACTTTTTGTCCCCAGCGGTTATAAATTTGTACGTGGACACCTGCATTTGTGTAGGCCTGTGGAATAATCCAGCTATCGTTAGAGCCGTCTATTTGACGAGGAGTAATCGCATTCGGGAGTTCGCAAACTAGATTGAGTGCAATAACAATCGAATCGGTTTTGGCACAACCATTCGCATCAGTGGCACTCAAGGTATAAGTCGCTTCACCAGTAGGAGTCGCAATAACTGTTTCAGTAGAAGTGCTATTTAGTCCTTCTCCACGCCAATCGAAAGAAAGGGCAGCTTCTAAACCAATACCTGTTAATTCAACCTCTTCGCCTACACAAATTTCACTTACATTCGAATTAATCGCCAAAGCACCTAGCGCATCTTCATACACCACAACAGTAGAACTGGCTTCATTACCACAGCCATTTTGAGTAACAGCAAGTGTATAAGTTCCTGCTTCATTTACCTCAATCGTACTTTCGGTATCGCCCGTAGACCAAGCATAGCTATCAAAGCCGTCAGAAGCGGTTAAGATGACACTTCCTCCACTGGCACAAATACCTGTTTCGCTCGCTGTAATAGTAGGTGTAGCGGCTTGGTTGAAGGCAATAGCAATACTTTCGGTAGTGGCGGTACATCCTTCAGGAGTTTGGACTTCTACAAAGTAGGTACCTGCGGTATTAATGGTAAAGGTGGCATCAGTAGAAACGGTATTGGTGCCATCTGACCAAGTGTAATTGGCAAATGGATCGGAAGTACTTAGGTCAACGCTCTCGCCCTCACATAGTGTGATCGTACCAGTAGAAGCAGTACCATCAGCAAATAGGGTAGGGGCTTCAATAGTGGTGGCTTCTAGGGTGACATTACTGATTCCTCTACAACCGTCGGCATCGGTAACAGTAACGGTGTAGGTGCCTGGACTTGCAATAACAATATTGGCAGTGGAAGCACCACTCGACCAACTGTAAGAACTGTATTCAGCAGGAACACTAATTTGAGTGGTTTGGCCTTCACAAATGGCTGCGCGATTTTCTTCTACGGTGATGGCAGGGTCTTCAATACTCTTAGAGCCAACAACGATGGAATTGGAAGCAACACAACCTAAGTCGTTGGTTACCGTAACACTATACGTGCCTGGTTCATCAATAAGAATATCTGAGCCTGTTTCATTGGTAGACCAAACATAACTAGAGAATTGGGTAGATGCTTGTAGTGTGATGGCTGTTCCAACACAAATAGCGATGTCTTCTCCTACTGCAAATTGTGGAGAAGATAATTCAGGAGCGTCAATGCTACCTTCACCTATGGTAATAGTGTTGGAGCTTTGACAGCCTGCACCACTGGTTACGGTGACACTATAAGTACCAGGGCTAGTAATGGTTAGGCTTGAATTGTTAGAGGCATTATTGTTCCAAACATAGTCGGTATAGTCGCCTTCTGCTACTAAGGTGATTTCTTGTCCATTACAGATCGCATTGAATCCACCCGAATTGATAACTGGCTCTGAAATATCGTTTTCGGTCACACTTAAACTAGCAGAAACAGAACAGCCTGCTTCATTGGTTACAGTTACGGTATAAGTGCCACCATCTGATACAGTAATACTTCTTCCCGTAGAATTGTCTGACCAGAGATATTGGGCAAAGCCACTAGCAACGCTCAACTCGGTCGTTTCTCCTACACAGAAACTATTACTACCAAAAATACTTACTTCTGGATTAGCACTTACAGTTACTTCATACACTTGTGAGTTGTAAGAACAGGCACCCGTAGTTAGGGCATAAGAGACATTGTAGGTTCCTGTACCAAGTAAGGATGGATTGAATATATTCGTGGCTTCTCCATTGATTGTGAAGGTACCACCAATATCATTTGCTTGTAGGGTGACGGCTGCATCACTGATACAATAATTAGATGCTATATTGGTGATTTCTAGCGTGCGATTTGGGCAATTGTCTGATACGCATTGTTGCTCGAAGGAAAAGGTACTATTTCCACAAGCTCCTGTACCCAATGCTCTAATGCTTCCGTTGAGGGTGATGCCTTGTGCTAAGTCGGATATGGTATAGGTCGTTTGTCCAACTGGTAGTGTGATGCTATTGCCATCAATAACGAGTTCGTAACCCGTTGCATTTTCTACGGCAGTCCACGTAAATTCAACACTTGATAAAGAACTCGTACCACAACTGATAATAGGACGGTCTAGCATGGCATCTACTTCGATGGTAATATTTTGAGTGCCACCAACACATCCATTTTTAGTGGTACTGAGCACGATATTTTTAAAGCCATCCGAATTCCATCTTAATTGATATTCCTCACTTCCTAAGCTCTCTACTTCTGCCCCTCCAAAATTCCAATCGTATTCAGCAGATTGGTCGTAATTAGGAACTGAGATAATAACGGATTCTGTCATACAGATGGCAGAATTAGAAGGCGTAATAATGGGTGCAGGTGCAGCCGTTACAGTAATTTGAGTGGAGGCAAACAGTTGACAATCGGTGTCAGGGTCAGTATAATTATAACTAATAATATGGGTGGCATCTCCTGCTTGTGCAGGGTCAAAGGTATTGCCCGAAACACCTGGCCCACTAAAGGTACCGCCAGCAGGAGTAGCAGTAAGGTTGATGGTGCCATTGTCAATACATAAGGTTGTTTGGGCAACTGTAATAGATGGTTGAGGTAATGCCGCACAGTTTACTTCTTGTTGTTGTAGTTGAACACTAACACTGTTATTATCTCCACAGTCTTCTATGGCAGTATTGCCAGCATTTACTTCAACCGTAAAGGTATTAGGCGTTAATAAATCGCTATTGTTTACCGCTACGGGGATTGTAAAGGTACTTGTTCCACTAGGAGCTGGTACGTTTATCGTTCCTACTAATACATTTGAACCATTAGGAAGACTTTGAGTAACGTTGATGGTGATCGTTGCATCTGATTGGGCAAGCCCCATATTGCTAACGGTGACTTCGAAATCTACTTGATTGCTTGGAATAATAATAGGTGCGCCTGTTAGGGTATTTCCAGTGGTTGGATCAATGACATTTACGGCGCCATCTACATAGTATTCGGGACGAGCAAAGCCTCCCAAAATCACTGCTGGATCACCAGATAAGGTAAATTGTTGGGCAGTGAGTAAATAGGCATTATAAAACTCTCCATTAGGAATCACCTCATCGAAAGGCATACTATAAATCGAATTGAAAATAGACTGCCCCATGGGTTGTCCATAATTGCTTACTGTAAATTGATCATAAAAGTCTGTACAGAACTCGTTTAGGGCCAATGGCATCCCGAAGGAAACGGTGGCCAAAAAACCAATCGAACCATGATCAGCAGTCACAATGTATTGCTCTGCCATGGTGTTATGTGAATCTTTATGGATGTTTCCAACAAAGCAAGAGGCAGAAATAACAAATGGGTACTTCCCTGTATTGTCAAAATAAGTGGGGTCGCCCCCTCCAATACCGTCTACATCCCATACATCACCAATAGAGTGACCAAAGAAGGTGAGGATTCCAAGCCCATTATCCATATATGATTTTAGCGAATTGATGTTGCCAATACCTTTGAGAGCAGACAAGGTTGCCACTACATTTCCAGAGTAACTAGGTTGAGATACGATATCTGAATAACTATTGAGATAGGTTAAGATATTATCTGTTTCAAATGCCGTTTCTCCCACAGAAACGTGAGCCACATCTCTAATCCAAGCACGTTCATTAACATCACAAGGTTTAGGTGATTCATATTCAATAAGCTTTTGTAAGTAATTATTAACTTCATCTGGTGATACAGCAGGAATACGACCAATCGGAATTTGAGGGAATAACTCTCCTGCTCTAGGAGCAGTTAAAATATTATCAGAAGGACTAGCCCCATAGGTTGGAACAAGGTTTTGACTGAGTTTTGCTTCAGAGAGCAGAACGGCATCATAACTGATAGACTTTCCAATTAATAATAGATAGGCTGGATCATTTGCCCATTCATTCATCATAAAGTTACTGAAATGTCGAATTGAAAGTGGATGTGTATTGATCCCCCAAGCAAATTGATCATATAACTCTTCAATATCTACTACAACAGGCGTAAAACCACGCCCTTGTGCAGATGCGCGATAGTCGGCATAAGCCTGTACATAATCGGTACCTCCTTGACGTAATACTTTATTGGTAATAATGATGTAATCTCCTTGATTGGTAGGATCACTATAGTCAGTAAAAGTCGTGGCTTCCATGGCTGTCGTATAAGAAAAACAGCCTAATTTTTCATCGCCACATTCTGTACAAACATAGTCACCTAAGTCGCCTATACACTCCGTAGATTGGGTATTCACAATAATTAAATCTCGATCAGTAAGCGTAGGGTCATTACCCGCAGGTAAACCCACTTCATATTCACCTTGATTATTGAGGGTAGGCAAAATGCGAATAGCGTTAGTTAGGTCATAAATAATAGGACTGTTACCTCCATTAAAATTTTGGATTTTGAAATTAGCCACTCCATTATGATCTAAATTAAAGCGAAAAAAACTGCGATTATCAAAATCGAATCTACTAGGATAGGTAAGAGTCGAATAAGCGACCGATTGTTGGTCATTAGCCAAATTATCCCCTACCGACTGATAAGATACATCGGTCGTAGGAGAGGTAAGAGTACTAAAAGAAAGAGGAGTCGTAAAATCTTTCACTGCAAAATCATCATAGCTAATATTAATGAAGGGATTGCCATTGAAGGAAATACGCATGTGATGTCCCTCGCCACGAGAACGTCCCATAACACTCGTTTCAAAAGTAGGGCGAGGCGCACCAGCACCATTATATAAGTTTTTGACAACAAATTTTCGGTTGAGCGAAGAAGAGGGGCCAATATTAGCAGATATGATTCCTTCGCCTTCTTCAAATTCTGCTGATTCTTGCTCGGCTTCTGCCACATCTAAAGTGGCACCTGAACTCGCTGCATTCCGATACGTTACTCTGTTTTTACGGATAAAATAGGCCTCGTCTTGCCCGTTATTAGCGTAATTATTAGCTACTTCTGTATAGCGTTTATTGCTTGCACTAGCACTACCATCCCATGTTAAGTAATAGCGTGCCTCATCGGTAAATAAACTACGATTAGGAGTTGGCTGCCAGTTCGGATCAACATACAGTTGATTATCATACTCCCCATCATTTTCTTCCCAGTAAAACTCAATATAATCACCAGGGCCAAATAAACCTGGTGTGGTCACATAAATAGGAATCTCTTTTCCTTTATAATACACTTGGAAGCCTGCACCTGCAAAACCTTGTAAATTATAAGATTGAATAGTGTTGTAGTCAATACGAGTAATTCCGTGCTGGTTCGTAAAAAAGGTAGTACTAAACTGCCCATTGTCAGTGCCTGGACCAGAAAGCTTGATACGATGGTATGTCTTTGAATAATCAATCCACTCATTACCATAAGGTTGCGCATAACTTGTCATCGCAACCAGACATAGTAACAGGATAAAGTAGAAGGTCTGTTTCATAAGATGTATATTTTAGCAATAAAATTCAATCAAAAAATGGGAAAGAAATTACATGAGTAAAGATGAAAAAATAATAAGACATGAAACGTAGGCGATGCAGCGCATCGGCGAGGATTCATAACACAGTATATCGAGAAAAGATAGTCAGCATCAGGGTGCTACTTATTTCTTCTTCTTTACTGATAATTCAAAATACAAAGATGAGAAAAAATAGTTTTTGGTAGTGAATTAAAATACAATAAAAAGGTCGTGCTTACTTTGTTTGGGCATATTTCTTTATGATCTCCTTTAATAGACGATAAATTTACACACTTAGCTGCATCAGATTAGTCTAGCTCAAAAAACTTTTTTGTAAAAAAATCACATTTCGCGTCACACTTT
>JAHDCM010000165.1 GCA_020629895.1 Bacteroidota bacterium | reverse complement strand
AGAAAAGCATCACTTAGCTATAATTGAATGATAGAATGAATAAATTTTATTTGCTTAATCATTCACTCAATCACCTCATTATTAATGATGATGATCCAACGCTGCCAAATCTTCATCGTGTTTGAAAAGGTTTGGCGGAATTTCATTTTCCAATATTCGTTCTTTGATCTCTACTGCTCCATGTTGCTTTAATAAAGCGGTAATGCCAGCAATATCTTCGACACTTTCATACTTCTTTTGACAAAAAGCCATGACAAAACGATCATCAGTAATGCGGTCATCAACTACTTCTGTTGACTTAAAAACAGACAAGCCATTTCTAAGATAGAAGATAACCGTCATACCTATTGCTGCAAATAATACGGTCAACTCGAACATTACTGGCCCAAAAGATGGAAAAGCAAAGAAAGGTTTACCCCCTACCATAATATCCCAATCAATAGCAGTAATAAATGATAGCATGGTAAAAGCGAACAAGGTACCTGTTGCACCAATCACAAAGCCGGCTGTATGTAGTCGAGTATGCTGCAATCCCATCGCCTCATCCAATCCATGCACTGGAAAGGGTGTATAGATTTCATGCATTTGATAACCTGCTTGTCGGATCTTTTTGGTTGCTTCTACTAACACCTCATCATCATCGAAAGACCCTAGTAAATATTTATGTTTCATGATAAATTAGATTTACGCTAATTGACTATTTACTTATCATCTTTATGGTGAACTGCTCCTTTCACTCCTCCTGCCAACTCTCTCGCTTTGCGTTCTTCCTCTGCAAATTTGTGTAAGTACTGATCTCCAGAAGTTTTTAAGATACTTTTTACCTCTGCAATAGCCACAACTGGTAGTGTTCGACAGAATAATAAGAAAAGGGTCATGAAAATACCCATTGTTCCGACAAAGATACCGACCTCTACCCATGTAGGCGAATAGTACGTCCAACTTGAAGGAATATAATCGCGGTGTAATGAAGTTACGATAATTACAAAACGCTCGAACCACATACCGATATTAATCACAATCGAAAGGATAAAGGTCACAACAATATTACGACGTAGTTTCTTGAACCAGAAAAACTGTGGAGAAATTACGTTACAGGTCATCATCGACCAATATGCCCACCAATAAGGAGCAGGTTCAACTCCCATCATTGGTCCAAATATAAATGGATCAGCAACACGGTTTCGGATAAACACCCATTGTTCATAGGGGTTTCCAGAATACCATGCAACAAAGAACTCTGTCAAGTAAGCAATACCTACAATCGAACCTGTTAGTACAATTACCTTATTCATTGATTCGATATGCGCAACAGTAATATAGTCTTCTAAGTGCATGACTTTACGAGCAATCAACATAAGGGTTAATACCATCGCAAACCCTGAAAAAATCGCTCCTGCTACGAAGTAAGGAGGGAAGATTGTTGTATGCCATCCAGGAATAACGGAAGTTGCGAAGTCGAAACTTACAATAGAGTGTACAGATAATACCAGTGGGGTAGCTAAACCAGCTAATACTAAACTCAATGACTCAAAACGCTGCCATTGCTTGGCTGTACCTGTCCATCCAAAGCTTAATACATCATAAATACGTCTACGCAAACCAGTAGCACGGTCTCTTACTGAAGCAATATCAGGTAATAACCCAGAGTACCAGAAAAGAAGAGAAACCGTAAAATAAGTACTAATCGCAAATACGTCCCAAAGTAGTGGAGAGTTGAAGTTTACCCACAACATTCCCCGTGTATTCGGATAAGGGAAGATAAACATAGCATCCCAAATACGTCCCATGTGAATCAGCGGGAATAGCCCCGCACAAATAACAGCAAAAATGGTCATCGCTTCAGCTGCACGGTTTACCCCAGTACGCCATTTTTGTCGAAAAAGTAGTAAGATGGCAGAAATTAGTGTTCCTGCGTGCCCGATACCTACCCACCATACAAAGTTGGTAATATCCCAAGCCCATCCAACCGTCTTATTCAATCCCCACACACCAATTCCTTTCCAGATGGTGTATGCAATCAACAAAACCCCCATTGTTGCTAAAAGGCCAGAAAAACCTGTTATCAACAACCAAGAAAGACCCGGACGGCCCTCGGTTCCGCTGACAATATCCTCTGTAATATCATGGTAGGTTTTACTACCCGTAATTAAGGGATCCCGTACTGGTGAACTATAATGCATAATAACTAGTTGTAATTATTATTTATGATTTCTATAATTGATGCCCTTTTTGGGCAAGACGCAATATGCGTTTTTATATTAGACGCAATATGCTGCGTCTCTACATCCAATATCTTGCGTCTCTACTATCCGTGTTCTTGTTTATGTCCTTTTACGTGTCCTCCATGACCATCTTTATGAGGATCAGCATCACGGTTACGTAAATGGGTCATGTATCCAATAGAAGACAAGACATGAATTTCGTCGAGCAATTTATAGGTACGCTCGTTTTTAAACAACTTCGAAACGGCACTATCCTTATCATTCAAATCTCCAAATACAATCGCATTGGCAGGACAAGCAGTTTGACAAGCAGTTTGCACTTCTCCATCTTTCAATGGTCGTCCTTCTCGTTTGGCAGTCAACTTACCTTCTTGTACACGTTGTACACAGAAGCTACACTTTTCCATAACCCCTCTTGAACGGACAGTCACATCAGGGTTCAAGACCATACGAGATAAGTCATTAACCAATACCCACTCATCGTTATCAAAGATCGTATCTTTATAAAAACTATCTGCTCCTTGATAATCAAACCAGTTGAATCGACGCACTTTGAAAGGGCAGTTATTGGCACAATAACGCGTTCCGATACAACGGTTATAAGCCATTTGGTTGATTCCTTCTGAGCTATGGTTGGTAGCAGCTACTGGACATACATTCTCACAAGGAGCGTTATCACAGTGCTGGCACATCATTGGCATAAAGGTTACATCTGGATGATCACGATCACCTGAGAAATAACGGTCAATACGCATCCAGTGCATTTCGTGTGCTCGGAACACCTCATTTGCACCAACAATAGGCACATTATTTTCGATATTACAAGCCGTTACACAAGCACTACATCCTGTACAAGTAGTCAAGTCTACTGACATTCCCCAATGATGTCCTCTTTCAAAAAGATCAGCATGCGGGCCGTAAGCATCATCCTCTCCATAAAGGGTAAAGAAATGCTTATCTAAGTTATGTTTAAAATGCTCGGTAACATGATTACCTGCATATTTGTCTTTTTTATACTCATCTAGTACTGCTTCTCGCACAATAGGACGATCATTTCCTAATACTCCTGTATCATCAACCGTATGATGTGTTTGTGTGCGAGGTAGTGCATAGTGGCGACCTACTTTTTCGATGGTCACACCAGAAGTAACATTATAGTCAAAGGCATCTCCTTTCGTTCCCACAAAAGGATATACATTTTGCCCTACATTACACAATTTACTACCTGCTTTTGTACGTCCATATCCTACTGAGATAGCTGCCGTTCCTGCCGCTTGTCCGTATTGAATAATCACAGGAAGTGTCACCTCATGCCCATTCGCTGTTACTTTTACTAAATCATACTCTTTCCATCCTTTTTCCTCTGCTAGATGTTGTGAAACAGAGATCGCATTATCCCAACAAATTTTGGTAATGGGTTCAGGTGTTTCTTGTAGGAATGGATTATTAGCATAGCGACCATCTCCCATGATTGGGTTCTCATAAATCGCTAATTCAATTCCAGAAGCTTTGGCACTAGTGATGGCACTCAAAGCGGCACTTACATTTCCTGCACTACGCGTAGCTGGAACAGATGCATCAGTACTATTATTAGTTACGATTAGTTGCTCATCACTTCCAGCTACTACAATCGTATCTACTTTTGTTTCTTGTGGTTGAATACTTGGCACTCTAGGTGCGGGGCTGTTTACTCTAGCCTTTCCTCCTGTATAAACAGCAGCATCGGCATTTGCAACAGGTGTTCCTACCTCAAATACCCCATTATGAAGCGCAACATCCCAGAAAGCTTGCGGCGAACCAAAGCCACTTGCTTGCCCGAACATGGCAGACTCCCAATTTTGCTTTAAATAGTCGTAGTAAGTAGTATTATTACCCGCCCAACGCAATAAGGTTTCTCCTGCTTGGCGTGTATCGAATAAAGGAGAGATAGCAGGCTGTCCTAAGCTAAATGAACCTTTCTTTGGTTCGGCATCACTCCAAGATTCTAGGTAGTGATTATTAGGACATAAATAAGTGATATTTTCAGCGGTTTCGTCTTCTCGATCATTGAAAGAGATGCTGGTTGCCACTTTTTTCAATCCGCTTGCAAATTTACCTTTCTCAGGGTAAGAATAAGCAGGATTCACTCCATGTACAATCAGACCTCCTACTTTTCCTGCATTCATATCGGCGACCAACTGTTTCACTTTCTTGTCATCTCCTCCAAAAGCCGTATAATTTTTATCTAAGTCAATGGTTTGTCCATAGTTTCCAAGCGACTCATTAATGGCATTAACGACCTCTTGGACATTAGGGTCATTGGAACCGCAAACAACAATTGACTTACCACTAGCTGCTTTTAAATCTTTTGCTGCTTTTTTGATTCCTTCCATCACTTTTGCATCCAGTTTCACACTACCGCCACCTCCTACAACTTCATTATATAAAGCCGCTACTGCCATTCCTAATTGAGAAGGCTTTACTGTTAGTCGTTTATCCGCATTCGCACCCGTTAGTGACATATACTGTTCAAACTGCCAGTGTCTAGACATAGCTGGATGATCTTTATCTACATGTCTACGACTAGTATATTGCTTAGTAAATTCGACTGGAGAAACCCAAGTACCTAAGAAATCGGCTCCGAAACTAACAATTACGTCTGCTTTTTTGAAATCATAACCAGGTACTACTCTTTTTCCAAATGACTTTTCATTGGCGGTTAAGATTCCCCCTTTGGATACAGCTTCATATACGATATGCTCTGCACCTGTTGCACTAGTAAACTCTTCGATTGCTTTTCTAAGCGTAGGACTAATAATAGGCCCAGTTAGCAACACTTTACGTCCTGCTGCTGCACGAAACTTATTAGGTACCTCCTTGTCAATAGCTGCCCAAGTCGCCTTCTTCCCTTTTATTTTGGGAAAGCGTAAACGTGCGCCATCGTACAAACTAACTACTGATGCCTGCGCTCTAGCACTAGTACCACCTTGTGAAATGCTTGATAACGGATTTCCTTCAATTTTGATTGGGCGACCTTCTCTTGTTTTCACCAACACACTACAATAGTCACTACCGTTGATAAAAGAAGAGGCGTAGTAGTTGGCAATACCTGGCAATACTTCCTCTGGCTTATTTGCATAAGGAATAGCATATTTAACAGGTATTTCACAACTTGCTGCCACGGTTGCTGCCCCTAAACTAAATCCTAACACTTTCAAGAAGTCTCTACGTGAACCTTGCGTATCAGCAGCCACTTGCTTCATTTCGTGAAGTAAGGGTAATTCTTCTTGGAATTCCTGCTTCTTACTTTTTTGAAACGCTGGAGTTTGTTGCAACTCTTCGTGTCCTTTCCAATAATTTTTTTTCATTATATTATTGATTGCTTAGTTTCTTATAATAAAAATAGAAGACTTTGGGTAATTTGAGACGATGTATATCGAGTCTCTACCCAAATTAATAGTGACATTTTTGGCATTCTGTTCCTCCAATATCCTCAACGGTCACTTTCTTAATATCTCCATTCTTCAAGCCTTCGTGAAACTTCTTATAATGTTCTTCGTCATAATAACCATTCCCTTGAAACTGCACTTCCGTATCACGGTGACAGTTAATACACCATCCCATTCCGAGTGTAGAATGCTGACGTAACACTTTCATCTCTTCTACTGGTCCATGACACTCTTGACATTCAACTTTACCTGCTACAACGTGCTGTGAGTGGTTGAAGTAAACATGGTCAGGTAAGTTGTGAATACGTACCCATTCAATTGGTTTTTCTTCATACCCTTCAATATACTCCCCTTTATCAGGATCCCATCCAACAGCGGCATAGATTTTAGCAATTTCTTTAGTACCATGTTCTGGCCCTTCTTTCACTGCTTTATGGCAATTCATACACAAGTTTGGAGAAGGTATCACTGCCGATTTGCCTTTAGAAGCTCCAAAGTGACAGTATTGACATTCTATTTTATTTTTACCAGCATGTAATTCGTGGGAAAACTTAATCGGTTGGGCAGGCGCGTAGTTTTGTTGACGGCCTAATTTCTGGGCACTGTCTACGGCTGCATATCCAACAAAAATAAGTAAGGCAAGAGATAATGCAGCCATTACTTTTTTACTAAAGATACGTTTTTCAAATGGGATCGACTTGGGAATCAAGCGGCCCATTTTTTCACGAAGGAGGTTGTTAAGCGTACCTGTTAGGCGGCTAAGGGCAAACATGATCACCAATAACATCGCGGCAATCGCTCCTAAGAAAATCATAGTAGTACCAGATGTACCACCACCATTGTTCTCACCTTCGCCTCCTCCACCTGGAGCTACAAGTGGACCTAAAGCCGTTTCAATATCAAGATACCCTAATACCTCGTCAATCTGCGCATTGGATAAGTTTTGCGCATTCATCACCGACTTATTATACTCCTCAAAAATGGCAACTGCTTGCGGGTCACCTGCCTTTACTAAAGCCTGTGAGTTTTTAATCCACGCATACAGCCACTCTTTGTCATACTTTTCTGATACGCCTACTAGGGCAGGACCTACCAGTTTGGTGTGTACTTTATGACAACTTGCACAATTTGCTTTAAATATTGCTTCTCCTTTTTTATACACCTCATCATCTCTCGATTGTCCATAACTCGTTTCACTAAAAGCAAATAAGCTCAACAACAAAAGTGCTAATACACTTGCTCGAATATGTAAGCTAAATTTCATACTTTATCGGTTGTTTCAATTTGTTTGAAAACGCCTGATCTGAATTCAGGCTGCAAAGTTATAGATTAAAGTTGTAAAACGATAGAAAAGATGACATTTTTTAACAAAAACAAACCTACACCTTACAATAAGAACATTTGACTAACTATCAAGCACTTACACTATAAAAAAAAATCACTGCATCTTCACTCAACAAAAATATTACACACATAAGTTACTTCAAAATGCCTATAAAACGCTAGTAATTTTTTGATTTACTATGTAAAATGCTTTACTTATTTATTGAATATCTCTTTAATTCAGAAAATTCATTTCTTTCAGAAAAAATTGAAACATAAAATTACAAAAAAATGCTGAATTACCTCAAAGAAAAATGGAAAATTGAAAGCAATGTCAGCTTTATCTTGATTTTGATCGCTTTTGCCATTACTGGCTCTTCTTCTGTGGTGGTATCCAATTATCTTATAAATGCGATTCAAGGATACTTACCTGCTCAAGGATGGTTACTCTTTTTACTCAAGGTGCTTATTACCACACCAGTGTATATGTTATTGCTCATCATTATTGGAAGTTTGCTAGGACAATATACTTTTTTTAGTTTCTTCCTTCAAAAGATGCTCAAGAGTATTGGGCGATTATTTGGTTTCAAGTAAAGAACGAATTCTCACAAATAAAAAGTGTTCTTTTAGTAATGGATAAAGAATCATTTCCCCTTTTCTTAGTAAAGAGGAAATGATTTTTTAACCATTACTTAACTTTTTATTCGTTTCCTGCAATTTAATCAATATTGGGAATAGTTGCAAGTTTTTTCACATGTAGCGAAATGTGCGATGTGCGATGTGCGATGTGCGATGTGCGATGTGCGATGTGCGATGTGC
>JAHDCM010000164.1 GCA_020629895.1 Bacteroidota bacterium | reverse complement strand
AGCTAATCCCCCAAACGCCCTCAAAGATAGGAAATATATGGGAAATGGGCAATAGGAGAAGGATAGTAATTACTCCACTACCCGCCCCAACTTCCCCCGCAACTCCACTGCCTTCCCATACACACTACTTCCCTCATCAATACCCTCCAACTCCTGTTCTACTTTTTCCAACTCATTCATCTTCAAATAACACAACGCCGCATACCAATGCCCCTCATTTTTAAAACTCGCCTGTTCTTTCAGGCGATCAAAATCCTGTAAAGCAAGGGCATATTCATTTTCTGCTAAGTAAGAAATACCCCGACAACGATACAAACGATAATCTTGAACAGGGGAGGTATTAGTAGCAAGATATTGATTGATGTGTTTAATGGCATTGGCGTAATCTCCTTGATTATAGGCTGCTTCTGCAAGGGGCAAGCTTTGTTCCTGATCACTCTTACTAGTAAAACTTTCTTGAGGAAAGGAATCATAAGCCGCATAGAGTTCGGTAGTGGTGTAGGAGGGCTGTATCATTTGATAAATGAAATAGGTGCCGAATAGTAAACCCACCATCATTGCTGCCGCGTATAATAAACGACGGAAAGGGGAAGGGCGAGAGAGTGGAATAACAGGCGTTTCGGTTTTTTCATTCGTTAGATTTGAAAAATAATCATTACCTACCTTTTCTACACTTTTTTCTACGACTTCATATTGTTGTGCTGCTTGGTGTTTTGCAGACAGTGTCTCGTGAATTTGTTGATACAACATAAACTCATCAGATAAGGCTTCATCATTGGCCAATTCTTGTTCAAATAAAGCCACTTCAGCAGCACTCAACTCCTTGTTCAAGTACTTATCAAATGTTATATAAATATCCTGCTGTTCCATATTATCCTTTTAAGTAAGTGTAGGAAGGATGTGCTTTTACCAATTGCATCAATTTAGCCATACATTCTGATTTTTTCTTTCGGGTATAGCCATACGAAATACCTAGTTCGGTGGCAATATTGGCTAGTTTTTGCCCTTGCCAACATAGCTTTAATATATTCTGACAGCTTTGCCCCAGTTGCCCTAGCATCTCCGTGAATAGTCGCTCTCTTTGGTGTTCAATTGCCACTTCTTCTGCTAGTGAGGCTGCCACTTCCTTTCCTTTATATGTTTCTAGGTCGGTAATGATTACCCCTTTTCGCTTTTTAGTTCGCAAAATATTGAACCATTTGTTGCGACAGACAAAGTAAAAATAGGCATCAAAAGGGCAAGTCAATTTAAAATTTTCTTTGTGGGCTTGCTTGTACACATCCATTAATGCCTCTTGAATGAGGTCTTTGGCATCTTCTAAGGTGCCGCTGTTTTTTTGTACAAACTGGATGATTTTGGGGGCATACTTTTGATAGATTTCTGCAATTAATGAGACATCGTTTTTTAGAAGGGCTTTAATGTATTTTTCGTCGGTATGGCTTGCTTTTTCTGGTGGCATAGAGGAATGGGGTAGGGGAACTGCGCAAGGGATAGTAGCGGTAGCTTGGTGAAGTAGAAACATAATGAGGCTTGTGCTGGCAGGGCTGACAGCGGAAGACACTGCCAGTGCATTAGCCACATAAGTTTTCTACGAAGCAACTACAAGCGGATAGCCCGACCTTACTTTCCCTCTGTTTCTGCGTTTGCGCAGGAAGAGAGGGAAAGTAAGGGTGCGCCCAAATGATGGTGAATAATATTTGTTCGGAGAGAGGTCGGGTATAAAAATAACAAAAAATAAAAAATAAAAAGCAGAAGGGTAACAAAAAAAGAACGCAAGGTATCTGGTAGTGAAAGGTTAACCTATTTGTTTAAAACTAAGTAATGGTTAAAAAATAAGTTAGACAAGTTCTAGCCAGCGATTTTCTAGGTAGATGAGGCGTGAAACACAGTCATAGCTGGAAACTCTGACGAGGCTTCACAACGAAATATAACTAGAAAAGATCGGCTAGAGATGTCCAAGTTATTATTTATCCATTACTAAAAAAACATTACTATGAAAGTTCTTGTAACATTGTTCAATTTATTTTTATTACTATTACTTACCTCCTTGCATTATTCGGCAACGGCACAAACTGCACCTGAAGGCTTTTCTCCCTTAGTAGCGGTTGATGATTATTTTTCCTTTGTAAATAATGAATTATTAGAGTTCAATGTATTATTAAATGATGGATGTGCGTATGAGGGACATCCCGATTGTGAAAACATACAAGAAGGATTAATGATTGCTGAATTTACACAGCCTGAACATGGAGAGATTGTACAAGAAGATAATTATTTTATTTATACTCCAAACCCAGGTTTTGAAGGCTATGATGCTTTTACTTATGCGATTACCAACGCACAAGGTCATACCGATGTAGGGATTGTCTATTTGCATGTCGGAAGTACTGCCATTGCGACTCCTTTTGCCACTCCTCCTTGTTTTCCTTGGCCGTTTACACTGACTTGCCCCATCAAATATGAGTGTGGCTTGATTTGTAATCCGAATGTGGGGCTTTTTGATTGGTTGCCGTGGGGGACTTGGGCACCTGGATGGAGAAGTTTAACAGATAATCCTGACTATCGTTGTACTGATCCTTTAAGTAATGATAATGGATTTATTAATATGCATCGTAAAGATGATTGTTATGGAGATGCTGTTGTAACTGATTTTGTAACACCACTTGATCCTGCGAAAATTCAAATATTGACTTATAAGCGTAGAGCATTAGGCGAATTTCCAGGAGATGTAATACGTTTTAGGCTGAGTAATGCACCTAGTTTTTGGAATAATTGTTTGTATAATTATGAAGCGAATAGCTCACAACTATATGATGATAATGTGTTTGCCGATCCAAGCATAAAGACGGTTGCCAAATGTTTTATCAATACAAGTCCTTATGATCAACAATTGGGTATTTATCCAAAAGTAACGAACCCTACTCCTAATAGTAATTTAATAGTGGAATTAGACCAAATTGAGGTAATGGAATATCCCTATCCTTTTTATAAAGATATACAAGTAGATAGCTGTTGTATTACCATCAATGATACCTTAGTGGTGGAAGCTTGTAACAATACTTGGACAGATTGGCAGTGGTTTAAGAATGGTGTGCCGATTCATACAGGTGATACCTTGTTTGTAAATGATTATGTCTGTGAGCGTACTGAATATACCGCTCAATTGGTCATTTCTACCGATATTCAGGATCATGGAAGTGTGCCACCATTGGTGTATGGTTTTGTGTATGACCCTATCAAAGAAGATTGTTGTTGTGAAGATTATTTGAAGAACTTAGGAACAGCTATTCAATGTGACCTAAGTACGAGTCCGCCTACGCTTTGCCCGCCAACGGGTACCTTGCCAGGTGATCGAATAGATTGGGATGTGGATTGTGATGGGACGGTAGATGCATGGGGTTGGGGTAATTTCTGCTACCAACCAACTGGTTTTCCTCCTGGCCCTCATGCCGTTTGTATGAAATTGACCCGCATTATCAAAGGGGATACTTGTGAAGTGGATTTCTGTAAAATCATTGAGCTAGAAGAAACGGATTGTACCCATTTTTATGAGACGGTTGATTGTGATGATCTTTACTTTGATTATTCTGCTTATCCGAATATAGCAATTCACCGAACCAGTGATATTGATGATAACGATCACATTTTATTGGACTTGGATTGTGATGGTATTGCAGAAATTAATGGGCCTGCATTGGGTAACTTACCTTATAATTTTACGCTGCCTTGTGGTTGGCATTGTGTCAATTATATCATTACGCGTACCTTACCTGATGGCACTGTCTGTGAGCGTTTTTGTGAAGATGAGTTTTATATCCCTTGTGAACAGAATAAAGTCTGTTGCCCATGTGATGAAGAGTTTTTCAATATGGTATATAATGCGAGCTATTCAGATTTCTTTAGTGGACTGACAGGCACTTTCTTTCCTAATGCCGATTTAAGTGAAGATTGTGATGATGTATATTGGGACTTTGGTGATGGCAATACCAGCAATTCTTTAGGAAACCAAACAGTTACACATACTTATACCGCACCTGGCATATATAACGTATGTATGACTGTAACCCGCACTAGTGATGATGGCAACGATTGTCCGCCTATTAAGGTATGCAGGGAATTTGTAGTATCAGAAAAAGGAAATGATTGTTGTGAAGAGTGTGAGATAGATATGAGACTCAACGCCAATGTCTATAACAATTGTTACTGGGTCTTTAATTTTTCACCTAATGTATATCTGGATCCAAGTTGTACGCCTCTAGCTTATTTCTGGGATTTTGGAGATGGAAATAGCTCCACTTTGATGAATCCACAACATGCATATACCATTCAATGGCCAGATTTCTGTAAAGATTTTACAGTTCGTTTAATTGTCAAATACCAAGCTCCAGATGGAGAAATCTGCTTCAAAGAGGCTTCTAAAAGAGTGAGAGCCTGTGGGCTTAAAGGAACAATAGGAACCGTTCCAGTCATTTTTGACTTTGACTATTATAACACATTAGATGATTTGAATATCCCATTTTTCCCAACAGGAGACATCAATGAAGTAGACATCATTAGTTGGGACTTTGGAGATGGAACCGTAGATACAACACAAGGGTTCAGCACCGTCTTCCACCAGTACGAGGAGAATAAAGAATATAATGTCTGTATGTCTGTCAAGCGTTATACCAGCGAAGAAGGAGATTATGTTGATTTGGGTAAGGAATGTAAACTCATAAATAAAACTACTGGGCCGCCACTAGAATTGCCATACGATTATGACTATATCATCAAAGGAAATCCAACTCCACACACCACCCATTTGTTATTCAATACACCCGTTAATAAAGGACAACTCGAATTGTTGAATATGAATGGACAGCAAGTTGGCTTCTTTAAGTTAGAGAGCCAGCAAGCCATTGATGTCGATATGAGTGATTTGCCAACAGGAACTTACCTTTTCGTACTAAGAAGAGATGGTTACGTCATTCCTAAAAAAGTACTCAAAGAATAAGTGATTAAATGTGCTTAGAAATTCTTATGGAAGTGTTTGTGCTAGACAGGCACTTCCTTTAATTACTTGATACAAATGTAAATCCATTTAATTTTAATTAACTATCTTAACATTCACTCATTCACCCAATCATCCAATCACCGTTATCTGGGCGCATCCTTCCAAAGGTTTTCAGGAACTAAGGGAGCTAGGTTCAAACTAAAAATACCTCAATCCTTCAGTCCCTTAGTCCCTCAAACCTTTTTCAGGTCGGGCTATCCGCTTGTAGTTGCCTCATACCAGCCTGTTCCGCATAGTCCTAGCGGTGTCTTCCGCTGTCAGCCCCGCTAGTCCTTGCGGCACTTAGGCAGCCATTTCGTCAAGCTACCGCTACTATCCCTTGCGCAAACTCTTTATGCACCATAAATCCCAAAAACCAAAACCAAATTCATGAAAACAAAAGCATTTTTTATCCTCTTACTGTATGTTGTTTTCTTTTTTATCTATGAAGCAACAGCCAATTGTGGTGGTACTACTACTAATTCAGAAGTTGCCATTACCCAATTAAGTAGAAGAACCTTTGAATTTACGGCCTGTATTCCTCCTGCACCAATCCTTGCACGTAATAATCAACCGCAAGTGAGTAAATACCTCTGGCAATTTGCTGATGGACGGTTCACATTTGATAATGTCTCAGGTAAGAACCGTAGCACGGTCAGACATACCTTTGATGATAGTTTTCTAGTAGGATATGCAGGTAACGGAAATGAACTACTAAAAGCGGCAACAGTCACACCCGTAAAAGACGATAAGGAAGACCCTTTTTCGATTGTTGTTCCCGTCAATGTTTTACCAAGTACAGGCAATGCAAGAATTAGTGATACTTACCATAATGAAAAAAATATACAAGGGCGAGGCATAAAACTAATGAGCAACCATAACCCATCTCCTGGAGATACGGTTATTTATATTATTGTACTGGATGACTGTGATTTTTCACCTATTGATAAAATTACATTCAGTATAGACCATACCATTTTTGATGTGAATAATATTAATGTAAGTTCTAAACTTTCACTATCATCTAACTATGCAAATTCGTTATTAACATTAACACCAACTGCCACCAATACTTTTATTACTGAGCAAACAAATATTTTCATTCAATTAGAGACATTAGCAACGGCGACATTAGGGAAATCCAGCGAACCTAAAGTGAAGCTTGAATATGTTAGTGACGGTGAGTGTTCCGATGTCTCCGATTTTTTAGAGCAAAAAACCGTCAAATCCCACGACCCCAATTTTAAAACCGTAAACATCACAGAAATTAACCAAACAGGAACCCATACCCTAGAATATTACATCGAATTCCAAAATATTGGAAACGGCCCCGCCCATGATGTCATCGTAAAGGATGTATTACATCCATTTCTCGATATGACTACCTTGAGTTTTGATGCAGCTATAGATGTGAAATACCCTACCAATATTCAATGTTACCCAAACTCTACTAACCCTCCTAGTAGTTTATGTTATGAAATAAACGGAAGAGAAATTACTTGGACATTTTCCAATAAACTCGATTTAGAAGGAACGCGCCAAGATGGACTTAACCAAACCTTTTTTGAAGAAGATACCAAAGGATGGATTAAGTTTCGAATAGATACAGATTCCAATCAAAATATCGTCAATGGGAGTATTCTGCCCAATAAAGCCGACATTATTTTTGATACGCATCCCGTCATCGCTACCGATGATGCCATTACCAAGTTTGTGTACTACGAATGTGATGTACCAAGAGATACCACTATTGTATTAGATACGATATGTGTAGAACCAGGAGTGCCAATCGAACTAACAGAAAACCGCATCCCCAAAGAAATTTTAGATGGCTTAGTCAGAACAGATGTAGGAGGGCTAGATGATGTATTGCTTTATCATACCAGTGGTGAAGTAAAACACTTACCTGTGACAATAGAACCTAAACAATCAGAAACACAACTCATTGTGGTGACAAAGTTCTTAGGAGGAGAGTGCATCTTTTATTACTTCTATCAACCCATCAAAATTATGTGCGACGCTCCCATATTAGAGGTGACAGAAATAGAGTACAATTGCGGAGATTCCACAAAATTGAATTATGCCTTGATACAAATCATGGGTGGAGAGCCTCCCTATTATGTGAGAAACGGAACGACCATTGATACCATTTATACCGATATTATTACGGAATATACCCAAAATGATTTTCTCAATATCTGGGTAACAGATAATAATGACTGTATGTCCGATTTACTCAATATTGACTTTGGTGCCGACTTCCCATTAAGCATCGGATGGGATACCACCAACTGTAAACTTAAAGTTAAGGGACTAGGGGGGCAAGCACCTTATACCTACGAGTGGAACGATGGTACTATTACCGATTCTATTGATTATTGTAATGCCGTTGGTTACCAAGTAACAGTTACTGATGCTAGAGGCTGTATGGAGGTATTAGATGATAGTATATTTATTGTTGTACCCCCTCCTATAATTGAAGGATTAAAGGTCTTTCCTAATCCAGCCAGTAAACAAATATCTTTTGAGTGGGAGGGGATAGGGTATCAGAAAGGCGGTCTTAGTATCTGCGATATGCAAGGACGCTTAGTCCTACAAGAAAAATGGAAAGGCGCAAAGAATCGGATTGACTTAAATATTAGCCATTTACGAGGTGGAATATACAGCTATCACATTCAATTAGATGACAAACAACAAACAGCTAAGTTTATAAAGCTAGAATGATGAAACTCATATTTGTTTGAAAATAATTTTTAATATAAGCCATCATTTTTTATATTAG
>JAHDCM010000163.1:5615-7835 GCA_020629895.1 Bacteroidota bacterium | reverse complement strand
TGATTGGATGATTGGATGGTGGGGATTACCAAAACTCGTAGTATCCTTCGGGACTAAAGAAATACTCTGGAATAGTGCGGGTCGCTTCAAATTTATCGTAACCTGTTCGCAAACCTCTCCAAAGAGGTTCGTGGCGCGCATAGACGCTTTCTAAACTTTGATGTTTGGGATCGTTGAAGCGGTAAGGAAAAATATGTACTGGAAGTTGTACTTGTCCACTATTGCGCGATTGTACAGCGAGCCAATAGACCTCTTCAATTTGATTGTTGTCGATAGCAACACAGCCAAGTGAGATGCAACCACCATGAATGTAAATGTCGCCTCCTAATTTTGAGCGAACACCTAATAATCGGTCAGATACATTGGGGTAATTAATGCCTAGTGATAGATGGAAAGAGCTTCGCGGGTTGAAGTCGTTGACTCGGTAAAATCCTTCGGGAACTTGTTTATCCCCTTCCATTCGCTTGGGGCCTAAAACACCTGATGCAGCACATACGCGGTAATCTTTGAATTTTTTGTACACACCACTGCCGTTATCATCTACCCATACTTCGAGGACTTGGTCGCGCTTGAAAATGCGAATAAACATACCCATTGGCGGATAATTGAGTCCTTTTTGGGCAAATGCTTGTTGTAAAACGGCATCTCGCTTGTGTTTGGCCTGCCAGACGCGCGTAAAGCCTAATTGTTGGGTCTCAAAAGGAATAACGGGTGCAGGCGGTTCGTAGTAGTTGTAGGTAGAATGGATTGCCTGAGATGGCATAGCAGGGTTGGAAGGTTGCGGAAGAGTGTGGTAGGAGGGCTGGTGGTTAGGGTTATTGCTTCCTCCATTACTCGGATAATAAACAGGTGCAGCGGTAGTCTGATAGGTTTGTGTAGTAGTATGTCCTTGATAATAGGTATTACCTGTTTGTTGGCTACTTCCTGTTTTAGGAGGGCTTTGTTGGGTTTTGTATTCGGGATAGTATTGGCTCCAGGGGTAGTTTTGAGTTTGCGCATAGCTAGTGGATGCAACTGCTATGAAAAGTAACATAGTGATAATCAGATGTTTCATATCGCACTTAATTTATTCAGAAAGGGAAAATAGGATCGTCTATTGAGCTTCATATTTCATACGAACAAAATAATCATTGAAGCCGACCTGTAAGGGGTTTGTGAGGTACCAGTTGATAAACTGTTGATATTGCTGGCTATTATTGCCTATTTTGAGCCATTCGGCAAAGAAGTTTTGGGCAGGCTTGTTGAATAACCAGTAATTGTAGGCATCAAAATAACCATTATCTTTCATTTTTCGATGCATGTTATACAAAGATGTGGCATAAGTTTGACCAAACTCTGCTTGCCAATTATCTAAAAAGTTTTTGCGTAGGTTAGCAATAACCAATATCATATCCCTCCCTTTATCGGTAGTCGCTGCACGAAAGTAGACCTCTCTATTGCGCTCAATAAGCGACTGATAGATACGTTTATGTCCTTCTAAAAAAGGATTTTGTTGGCTACGTTGCAAATAAATTTCAGGAGATGCGATTCCGCCGCGATTATCAATAAGTTGGGTATAGGTATCAAGTAGTAGTTGGCTAATTTCATCGAAGCGTTCTGTACCTCGCTCCATATTCATAAATATCTCTCCATAAATAAGCGCCCAGATAGGTTCGTTGGATTTGGCGTATAACTTAGTGACTAAAAAATAGTTGTTCGCATTGGGTGGCTGTGCTTGAATACCTTGTTCAAAAAACTGAATAGCTTCCGCCATTTTAGAACGCTCCATCGCCATGATACCCATATCAAAATAGAGATCTCCATTGTATTTGTGTACTTTAAGTCCTTTTTGTAAAATAGCAATCCCTTGTTCATAATTACCACTTAAATCGTAGCTATTGCCTAAAAGGCGGTAATAATCAGGTTCATATCCACCTAATTGTAATACTTCTTCACCGTGCTTTACGGCAAGGGTATAATTTTTTTGACGGTAATGTGCCAAAGCAAGTCCATAATGATAGGCAGGGTTTCGGGGAGCTTCGTTCACTGCCTGTTGGTAAGCCTGTGCAGCAGCGGCATACTGCATTTGATCCATTAGTTGTTGTCCATTTGTGGCAGCTCTACTTCCTTGTTGTGCATAACTTATACTCATTCCTAATAATAGGAAAAAAACAGTAAATACGTTTTTCATGGTAATTTAAATTGTAGTAATTGTTAGTTAAGTGGGACTGGTAAGAGTAA
>JAHDCM010000163.1:0-5515 GCA_020629895.1 Bacteroidota bacterium | reverse complement strand
TAATGGAAAAACTGGGAAGATGGAAGGGAGGTTATTATTTAAACCTCCAATATTTAATTAAATTGCCCATAAATGCTAGATTTCAAAGTTCTACAAAAACTTTGGTAAAACAAAATTTCTGTTATTCTGTTAGTAAGTCTCTTATCTCTTGTTATCACTTATTTTCAACCTAAATTTCACCCAATGAAAAAACAACTTGCACTAATTTTAAGTACTGTTTTATTTCTTTTTACAATAGCTGCTTGTACACAGGCTCCTAAAGCAGATAAAGCAGAGGTAAAGGAAGCCCAAGAAGTACCTAAAGCAGCCGAAAAATCGCCTACTGATACCAATGCGGATGCCGATGCGGCTTCTGCTGCTACTGGTAATGCGTTAAGTGTAAATACGGAAGCTAGTAAATTGACCTGGATAGGTACCAAACCCGTAGGGCAACACAATGGAACGATTAAGCTAAAAGAAGGAAAGATTCAAGTAGATGGCGATAATATCACTGGTGGTAGTTTTACCTTCGATATGAATAGTTTAGATGCACTTGATAGCTCGGATGACATGAATGCGAAACTGGCGGGACACCTGAAGTCGCCTGACTTTTTTGATACTGAAAAATTTCCAGAAGGGAAGTTTGAAATAACGGAGGTCAAAAAGTATGAAGCAGAAGGCGATAGTGAGAAGCCGATGTTAGATGGTTCTACCCATACTATTGCTGGAAACTTGACTTTAAAAGGAGTTACGAAGAATATTACGTTTCCTGCTATTGTGAATATGAATGGAGGAATGATGAAGGCAAAAGCGAGTTTCAATATCAATCGTACTGATTGGGGGCTAAGCTATGGAAACGATGAATCGTTAGGAGATAAATTTATCCGTCCGACTGTAAATGTTGGATTTGATATTGAGACGAAGTAAGGTAAATAAAGCGATAAAAAAAAGGGGCTAACCATGCTGGTTAGCCCCTTTTTTTATTGCTTTTTAATACAAGATTCGCGCTCGAATCGTATGCTTCACCTTCTTTAAAGCTTCTAAAATATCTTTCGAGTCTGCCTTTTCAATATCTACCACTACATAACCTATCTCCTCCTTCGTTTTTAGATACTGTCCTACAATATTGCCATTCAGATTAGATACTGCATTATTGATGTCTCCTAACACACCAGGCGCATTTTTATGCACATGCAAAATGCGATGTGTATTTTTATTAATAGGCAAATTTAATTCAGGAATAGTATGACAACCAACGGTAATTCCTCGATCAATAAAATTAATCAATTTAAGTGCTGCATCTTTACCGATATTCTCCTGCGCCTCAATAGTAGACCCACCAATATGAGGGGTTAAAATCACATTTTCCAGTCCTTGCAATTCTGAATTAAATCGCTCGTCTTTTGAACGAGGTTCTTTCGGAAATACATCAATCGCTGCACCATGTAAGTAATGATCCTGCAATGCCTTACTCAATGCTGGTATATCTACCACTGTACCACGACTCAAATTGAGCAAATAGGCACCCTTTTTCATTTGCCCAATTTCTG
This sequence comes from Bacteroidota bacterium, assembly GCA_020629895.1. GTDB lineage: Bacteria > Bacteroidota > Bacteroidia > Chitinophagales > UBA2359 > JAHDHP01. Next base: position 3,986 of record JAHDCM010000163.1, on the reverse strand, counting down.
CTGCACCAATCATATTGATTGTTGAAGGATCTTCAGGCACATGCAATGTCACTACATCCGACAATTCTAATAACTCCTCTAAACTATCTAAAGCAATGGCATTTCCCAATGGCAACTTAGGCTCAATGTCATAATAATACACCTTCATTCCCATTGCTTCTGCCAAAATAGAGACCTGTGAACCGATATGTCCATATCCAATAATTCCTATTGACTTGCCTCGCACCTCATAACTATCCTTCGCCGACTTTAACCACAGTCCCTCATGTGCAGCGTGGCTTTTACGAGGCACGCCGCGCATTAACATCACAATATTAGCAACCACCAACTCGGCTACCGATCGGGTATTGGAGTAGGGCGAGTTAAAAACCGCTATTCCTTGTTTGGCAGCAGCATCCAAATCAACCTGATTCGTTCCGATGCAAAAACACCCTACTGCTAATAATTTCTTAGCATGTGCTAATACATCAGCCGTTAGCTGTGTTTTAGAGCGAATGCCAATCATGTGAACAGAGGCAATCTTCTTAATTAGCTCCTCTTTAGGTAGGGCTTTAGGAAGTAACTCTACATTGGTGTAGCCACCCTGTTTGAGGGTTTTAACAGCATTTTTATGAATACCTTCTAATAGTAGAATCTTAATTTTATCTTTTGGAAAAGAAGTTGGTTCTTTCAATGTAGTAGATTGATTATTTAATTGGCTCATTTTTTATTGTTAATAAATGGAAAATGATTGACTCTATGGACATTATCAAGGTATCTAACCAACAAGAAAACGCCAACACTTGTTGGCGTCTATTCAAAGATCACTTTAGTTATCACATATATTGATCTATTCTTCTGCCTTCATCTTCTCTACATTCTCTGCAATTTGCAATTGCTCAATAATCCCTCCAATATCACCATTCATGATACTTTCCAGACTATAAAGGGTTAGACCAATACGATGATCTGTAACTCGTCCTTGTGGATAATTATATGTACGAATCTTTGCCGAACGATCACCCGTAGAAACCAATGTTTTTCGTTTGCTGGCAATTTCGGCAAGGTGTTTTTGATATTCTCGTTCATAAATACGATTACGTAGCATCGTCATCGCTACTTCACGGTTTCGTAATTGAGAACGTTCTTTTTGACATTCGGCAACAACACCAGTAGGAATATGTGTAAGGCGTACTGCCGACTCTGTTTTATTAACATGCTGTCCACCTGCCCCTGATGCACGGAAAGTATCTACCCGAATATCTGCTGTATTGATTTGCACATCTACCTCATCCGCTTCGGGAAGTACTGCGACCGATGCAGCAGATGTATGCACACGCCCTTGTGATTCGGTAACAGGCACTCGTTGTACCCGATGCACTCCCGATTCATATTTCAAAATCCCATAGACACCATCTCCATTTACTTGTACCGCAATTTCTTTATATCCTCCTGTCGTTCCTTCATTTACACTAATCACCTCTATCTTCCAACCTTTGTTTTTACAAAAACGCTCATACATCCGATACAAATCACCAGCAAAAATAGCGGCCTCATCTCCTCCTGTACCTCCACGAATTTCTAAAATCGCATTCTTATCATCTTCAGGGTCTTTGGGTACCAATAATTGCTTAATGCGTTCCTCCAAAGGCTCAACCATAGGTTCTAACTCATCCAGTTCCATGCGCGCCATCTCCCGAAACTCCTGATCCTTCTCTGTCTTCAGTATTTCCTTATTATTCTGGATATTACTCAACAAATCACGATACTCCTCATAAGCATCTACAATTTGCTTCATATCTTTATACTCCTTATTGATTTGAGCATACCGCTTCATGTCCTTCATATTCTGAGGATCCATTAGCTGTTCTCCCAAATCTTCCCAACGGTGTTTTAACGCCTCTAACTTTTCGAGCATTATTAAATATTGTATCTTTCAAAATTAATACTAGACCACAAAATTAGGCAATACTTTGCTTCTTTTAAGTAAATAACCCTTGTTTTATCCCAAACTCAACTAATAACCTACTAAAAACAGTTCCATGAACGACGAAAATAAACCCTCAACCACCCATACCCCTATTAGCAGTCTAGGCGAATTTGGACTCATTGAACATTTAACGAAACACGCCCGACATCGGCATCCAGAGACGATTACAGGCATTGGAGACGATGGGGCAGTTATTAAAAATGACGAAGAATTGACCGTCTTATCCACCGACCTATTGGTGGAGGGCATACATTTTGATCTTATGTACACACCACTAAAGCACTTGGGGTACAAATCCGTCATTGTCAATCTCTCTGATATTTTTGCGATGAATGCCACTCCTAAACAAGTCATGGTATCTATCGCCTTATCCAATCGCTTTAGTGTAGAAGCCTTAACAGAACTATATGAAGGCATCCACCAAGCATGTATCAATTACAATGTAGACCTTATTGGTGGCGATACTAGTTCCTCCAAATCAGGATTAGTCATTAGTGTCACCGCTATTGGCACTGCCGCCCCTGAACAGGTCGTTTATCGTAATAAAGCCCAAGAAGGTGATCATATTTTTGTAACAGGCGATTTAGGAGCCGCCTATCTTGGCTTGCAAATTTTAGAGCGCGAAAAACGCATTTTCCTAGAGAATCCCAATATACAGCCAGAATTGGCACAACATCAATATTTAGTAGGACGACAGTTGCGTCCCGAAGCTCGACAAGACATCATCAGTCTGTTCCAACAACAAAATATTGTCCCCAATGCCATGATCGACATATCAGATGGTCTATCATCCGATATATTACACATTTGCAAACAATCCAATGTAGGTTGTAGCATCTTTGAAGAAAATGTCCCCATTCATCCCGAAAGCTATCACATGGCTCTTGAGTTTAAGCTCAACCCTATTACCTGCGCCCTCAGTGGAGGCGAAGATTACGAACTACTCTTCACCCTACCTAGCGAAGAAGCAAAAAAAGTACAAGATACAGCAGGCTTTTTCGATATAGGAAAAATTACCTCCATCGACAAAGGCACCATTTTGTATGGTAAAAATGGTAGAGCCGACCAACTCATTGCACAAGGATGGAAGCACCTCTAACCCGTTTCCATATTCACCCAGAAAACAGTCACTATGTTTAGTCAGGCCCTTACAACCACCGATGCGCTTTATTTACTTCATCACACTCAAAAGCCAATTACCTACTGGATGTATCTAATTCGCAAACAGGCTTTTTCAGGCAATACAACCGAAGAGATCATTCAATTTTTAACGCGCGAAAAAGGCGTAGACTCCAACATCGTATCACAATTAGTAGACTATTATTATCAGTCGGTAAACCCAACTCCTACACAAATACAAGAAAACGCGCTCGTTTGTTGTGTACAAAGAAGCATTGCACAAGGGCAAAACACGGTTTACCACTATTTTACCGATCCAATCGCCCTACAAGAATGGCTCATTCCCTACCAACAACTTGACATAAAACCAAATGCATCCTTTTACTTCGAAGGATTATATCAAGTAAAAATCCTAGACATCGAACCTGACCAAACGATTCATATCGAACTGATCAATCTTACAAGCAATATTTCGTACTATTTACATATCGAATTTATACCTAAATCTATTCAACACACCGTTGTACGAATCACACAATACCAGCTATCTTCTATCGACCTACTCGCGCATGCTCATGCATATTGGAGTTGTTTTCTCAATAGTTTTCGTAGTTATATGGAGCAAAAATGGGTATTAAAACAAGCTAGTTAGCTATTGGGCGTGCCGATTATCAAAAAAGGGCAGTCCTTTGCTACTTGCTCCCGCCAGCGTCATCGCTGGTGGTCGTAAGCAGCAAAAGGCTGCCCTTTTTTGATAATCGTCGGGCTATCCGCTTATAGTTGCCTCGTAGGGGCTAGGGCTGCTAAACGCCTAGCAGTGTCTTCCTTCGTCAGCCCTGCTAGGCGAAGCAGCTCTACGCACCTACTTCACCAAGCTACCGCTACTATCCCTCACGCG
>JAHDCM010000162.1 GCA_020629895.1 Bacteroidota bacterium | reverse complement strand
GGTTAAACGTCATCTTCACGTTTTTTAACGCTAAAGGAAAAGAGAATCCTTACGCTATTTTGTACCTTGAGACCTAACGATCCATTACATTTTCCATATTTATTTTAAAATGTTCTAAGTGAAGGCCTAGAACAAAAAACAATTATATAAATCAGTAAAGTTAAATCCAGATAATACAGATGGGAAAGAAGTGATAGAACAGTTGATGAATGAGTAAACTATTTCGCTTCTTTATACCACACAAGAAGAAAGACCGTTGTACTGAGTATTCTCGCTCAGTACAGCGGTCTTTTCATAAGTGAACGTTTGTAGTCACTCCTTCTTAGTTTATAGATACAAACGGTCTATTCTTCAATTCTAAAATCTCGCGTATCACAAACGGTTGTTCCATCTGATAAATCAGCACAAATTTCAACATACATCCTGCTATTTCGATCTAAGTCATTCAAGTAGCTGTCGTTAACAGCGACACTACTCACAACCTCATCTTTAGAACATTCGGTACGGCGACTTTCCGATACAAGTGAGCCATTATTAAAACGAACCGTAGTTTGGTAACTTAAAATAAAGCCGTCGGTAGTATTGATAACGGCATTGATAGGAATTTCTTCTAGGTTTTTGAAGGTGGCACCAGCTTCGGGAGCAGTAAAGGCGATGTTGCCAGAGGTGTCAATAGCTTCTTTTTGGCAAGAAGTGAAGAAAGAAAACATGACAAGAGACAAAGTTAAAAGCAATACATTTTTCATAAATGTAATTAATTGTGTTAGTAAAGAGACAGCTAGTACTCTGTCAACGTTAAAATGACGAATTGATTTAGAATGAGTTTTGATTTCCAATGAGGCACAAAACGTAGGCATAGCCAAAGCTAAGGCGAGGCTTTGTAACAAAATTGGGGAGCAAAAATCGTCAAAAGCAATCGTCAATTTTATCTTGACAGAGTACTGGATTGATCAATTTATTCTTTCCTCTTTACTTGGGTGAATATTGGTTATCCGCAAACAAAAAGCATACTATTCTTAGACTTTGAATAGCAACTAAAGATAAAACGAGGGGAAAAGATATTTATTATTTCCCCAAGTGCAGGTTTGGAAAGGGTAGGTGGTGTGTTTGGTATTGAGACGTTGTTAGGAAGGTATGTCACATGAGGTGCAATTAAACGTTGAACATAGAGTCCCCCAATATGGCACCTCTCCTTGCGTAATAATGATTCGTCAATTATTTAATCCTTTTTTTCGCTTTGGCTTTCCATTTATTGACTGGAATACACAAGTCAGGATAATTTTTTCCAATATACACATTAAGGTATTTTTGCTCAACTTTGTTGAGGAGGTAGGGTTCGTGAATCATACTAGAAGGAAGACGGGTGAGTTCAGGACACCAGTGGCGAATGTATAGCCCGTCGGGATCGTAGCGGCGCGATTGGGTGAGGACATTAAAGTAGCGGTTTTCTCTTGGATCATTACCAATGCCTGCTACATAATTCCAATTGCCATAATTGCTACAAGGATCATAATCAATAAGGAGGGATTCGAACCAAGCGGCTCCAATACGCCAATCAAGATGAAGGTCTTTAACCAAGAAGCTGGCAACGTTTTGACGACCGCGATTGGACATAAAACCAGTTTGTAAGAGTTCGCGCATATTGGCATCTACGAAGGGAACACCTGTTGTGCCAGTAATCCATTTTTCTAATAACTGTTCGTTTTTCGAGTATTTTCGAGGATGATTTTGAATGCCTCCTTTTTTGAAAATAGCTGTTTGATAACGCATTGCAACAAGGCGGAAATAGTCGCGCCAGAGGAGTTCGAAAATGAGCCAGTAGGTCGATTTATTTTTAACTCGTTCTTCTTCATAACGCTGTACTTCTTCATAAATGCTACGAGGAGAAATACAACCAAGTGATAGCCAGGGAGCAAATTTAGAGGAGTAGTCGGCTCCTAGTAAACCATTGCGGGTCTCTTTGTAGTTTTTGAGATGATCTGCTTCCCAAAAGTAATGTTTAAGGCGTTGTAAAGCGGCTGTTTCACCTCCCTTGAATAGAATGGCAGTGCGTTTGTCAGTGATGAATGTTTGGTGACCAAGTGATTCTAGGGTAGGGATTTCTCCAACACTAATTCCTTCAGGGAATTGGATGTGTTGGGGAATAGGAAAGGTTGCACGTATCTTGCCTCGTTTTTCAATGGATTTTCGATATTGGGTAAAGATATCGGGAAGAGCATCTATGCCGAAAGGATGATCATCGTAGTGATATAAGGTTTGACCCCAGAAAAAATCAATAGGAGTTGCTATGGTTTCAAGGCTGTATTCGAGGCGGTCTTCTACGTGTATTTCTTCGCTAGTTACTTCTTGTTGACAGTAAACGGCTTTAACGCGGTGGTATTTAGCGAGGGCGAAACAGACTTCTTCGGGTTTGCCATGTTTGATGACAAGATCTGCTCCCAAATCTTGTAGCTGAAAGCGTAGGTCGCGTAGGCTTTCGATAAGGAATTGGGAGCGGTATTTTCCTGTTTTGGGAAAGCCATATTTTGTGCTTTTGAAGTGGCGGGGATCTACACAGTAGAGGGGGATGACCTGCTCGGCATCTTGGCAGGCTTGGTAGAGGGCTTCATTGTCACGTACTCGAAGGTCGTTACGGAATAAGACAATAATGATGTTGTTTTTTTCATGCATAGCTTTTTTTATAACAGTGGGGTGTAGAATTTGTTGATAAAAAAAGCGCGCAATAATTGGAAATTATTGCGCGCTGCTATTTTGCACCCTAAAAAGATTATTAAAAATGTACGACGTTTTATGTGCGATGTGTGACGATCGCTTGGTCGTCTATCATTTTGGTGAAGTTTTTAGAAAAAGAGCAGTGGTAATTTGTTTCGATTACCACGCTCTGAATTTGCACCCTAAAAATTAATTTTGCTAAAATTATTTCATTTGCTCATCAAGCATTTTCCGTTCGAAGATGCGGTGATTGATTTCTCGTAGATAGCGTTTGGCTTTTTTATTGCCAAATTGGGTATAAGATTTACTCGCCCAATCTTTAGCAGAATCTAGTTTTCCTTCTGCTTCGCAGGCAAGAGCCATATTAAAAGCTGCTTTTCCTGCTAATTTTCGGTCGGCACCACTCATCACTTGTTTCCAGATACCCGCTGCTTCTTTCCATCTTTGGGAGCGAGCATAACGGGAAGCCATTTTCATGCGGTCATCTCCTTTAGAGTAGAAATCTCTATTGGTATAAACAAAGGTAGGAGCGATGCGCATCCCGTAGAGGAGTCCTGCCGAATAACTGGTTTCGCCAACTCCAAACTCTTTAGAAGGAAGGTCGTTATAGGCTTCGGCTTCTATAGAGCCAGAACCTGTCCAGTCTCTGCGTTTTGTAACACCAAATTCATCAATGATGCGTCGAGATTTGGGATCGTATAAACGCCAGCCTAAGTGGACGCGTGCATCGAGTTCTGTGCAGTAATCTATTTCTATATATTGGTTGCCGTCTTTATCTTTACGAGTGTTTTCGCGCTTGGTACAGGTAAGGTCTGTATCTGAGTCGTAGGCTTCGAGTGCTGCTACGGCATCTACATTATAAGTATCGCATATACGCTCAATTTCGTTCCACGATAAAGGTGGTGGTAGTTGACGGCGTCCGCTGCCTACCATTTCTATATTGGTGTGTTTAACATTGAAACGAGGAGTACGCATAAGTGCTTCCGTTAAGCCTGTGATGGCTCGGTTGGCTCCGATACGGTCTTGGTGTAAGGTTTCGCCTGTGAAAATAGCCTCTACTGTATTCCCAAATCGTCTAGGGGGAAGGCTACGATTGATGGTGGCGATACTTTCAACATGATCAGGTAAGGCAAACTCCGCAGGTTGTAATACTTGTAGTTGTGTTGTAGACATACAACCTGGAAGTATTGCCATAATGCACACTGCTGTGCAGAAGGTTAGTAGGTGTTTGAATTTATGAGTGATGTAAAACATGGTTTTGTTTTGTGGGTAATCAGATAACGGTTACGGTATCTTTGATTTCAAAATTCAGGAAAGTTAAACACAAAAAAAATTACATTATTGAGGGCTTGTCGAAGGTTTATTTAGCGGTTTATATGGTTTTTGAGTTGTTTTTTGCTGAGTTTGCAGGTAATCCAGTCATTTTCCAATTTCATTCCAAGCCCTTTGTAGAATTGGATGGCAGGTTCGTTCCAATCTAAAACGTGCCAGCGTACTTGATTTGCGTTCATTTTATATGCTTCTCGGAAAAGAGCATCGACTAATTGCTTGCCAATTCCGAGTCGTCGGTGGCTTTGGGTAACGACTAAATCGTCGAGGTAAACGATTTTACCTTTCCAAGTAGAGTAAATCACGTAGAAGAGGCACATCCCTACAACTTTTGTATTACCTTTCTCGTCTATTTCTTCAGCGACTTTCAAATGATAGAGGGGATTGGTTCCAAAGCCGTCTTCTTCGAATTGTTCAAGGGAGTTTGTGACTTCCGCTAGGGCATTTTCAAATTCAGCGAGTTCGCAGATGAGTTGATGTGCTGCTGCGGCATCTTTACGGGTAGCGGTTCGGATATGAATCATGGTTTAAGTTAATGAGTGAGTAGAGACGTTTTGTAAAACGTCTTAATGAGTGAATAGAGACGTTTTGCAAAATGGGTTAAAATTTAGGGAAACGGTCATTTTATCTTTACCTTTGTTAAACAAAAAAGGCATGGTTTGTGCCTATTTTATATGTGTTTTATGATAGATGTGCTGAGCAATTGCCCAATCATTTTTTAAATTATTGAAATAGCATCATGATTAATAAAAAAGTAGTAACCTTAAATGAGTTTATCATCGAGGAGCAGAAGGGTTTCCCTTATGCGACTGGTGAATTATCTAGTTTGTTGCGCGATATTGTTTTTGCAGCAAAATTAGTGAATCGAGAGGTGAATAAGGCGGGTTTAGTTGATATTTTGGGAACGACAGGTAGTAGTAATGTGCATGGAGAGGAGGTGAAGAAGTTGGATGTATTTGCTCATGAGCAGTTTGTCAATTCTTTACGTACAAGTGGAGAGTGTTGTGGTGTTGCTTCGGAGGAAAGTCCTGATTTTTTATCTTTTGATAATGAACGTGCTAAAAATGCAAAGTATGTCGTTTGTATTGACCCATTGGATGGTTCGTCGAATATTGATGTGAATGTGTCGATTGGGACGATTTTTTCTATTTTGGAGCGTAAGACGATCAGTGGCCCTTGTGTATTGGAAGATTTTTTACAAGCTGGTTTTAGACAGGTGGCGGCAGGCTATGTGGTATATGGGGCTGCTACTTTATTGGTTTATACAACGGGTGATGGCGTGAATGGTTTTACACTTGACCCTAGTATTGGGGAGTTTTGTTTGTCGCATCCAGATATTAAGATTCCTGAAAAGGGTAAGATTTATTCGATTAATGAGAGTTATCGGGCGCGCTTTGCGGATTCGGTTAACCAATTTGTTGATTATTGTAAGGTAGAGGATAAAGCCTCAAATCGTCCTTATAGCTGCCGGTATATTGGGTCAATGGTTGCTGATTTTCACCGCAATTTGTTGAAGGGAGGCATTTTTATGTATCCTGCTATGAGTACGCATCCGAATGGCAAGTTGCGTTTGTTGTATGAGTGTAATCCGATGGCTTTTATTATCGAACAGGCGGGTGGTTTAGCTACTTCGGGTGAACAGCGGATTATGGAGATTAGCCCGCAGGAATTGCATCAACGAACACCTATTTTTATTGGTTCGAAGGAGATGGTATATAAGGTCGTGGAATATATTAATCAAGAGAAGTTAGTGGGAAGTGTGAATGGGGTGAGTCATTAAGGAATGAAGATTATCATTCCTAAAGGGTAACAAGTCTATTTTTGATGACATCATATTGAAATTGTCCTTCAGTAATTTTACTGGAGGATTTTTTTTGTCACTAAATAAATGGGCAAGTTTAGGTACTTAATTTATTTGATAGGATTGGGGTTGATTTCATCGCGTTCGATTTTACCATCTCGGAGGCGGATGATACGGTGAGCATGTTGGGCAACATCTTCTTCGTGTGTGACTAGTATAACGGTATTTCCTTTATTGTGAATGTCGGTGAAGATGTCCATGATTTCGTGGGAGGTTTTGGTGTCTAGATTACCAGTGGGTTCATCGGCAAGGATGATGGAGGGGGTGTTGATGAGGGCGCGAGCAATGGCGACGCGTTGACGTTGCCCGCCTGAGAGTTCGTTGGGGCGGTGGTCACTTCGGTCGCCTAGACCAACCATTGTTAGTATATCTAGGGAACGGTCGTAGCGTTTTTTGCGGCTTACTCCTGCGTAGACAAGTGGAAGGGCAACATTTTCCCAAGAGGTGAGGCGGGGTAGGAGATTGAAGGTTTGGAAGACGAAGCCTATTTCGATATTTCTGATTTCTGCAAGCTCGTTGTCGGTGAGGTCGGCTACTTGTTGGTTGTTGAGTTGGTAGCTGCCACTGGTAGGGGTGTCGAGGCAGCCTAGTATGTTCATGAGGGTTGATTTTCCTGAGCCTGATGGTCCCATAAGAGCAACGTATTCGTTGCGTTTGATATTGAGGGTAACGCCATTGAGGGCGCGAATAATCTCTTCGCCCATCTGGTAGAATTTAGTGATGTTCTGTATTTCGATGACGGACATGGTGACTGCGTGATTGGATGATTGAGTGATTGGATAAAATTAGTTAATCTGTCATGCAGTCATCCAATCATTGAATTGCGTGAGGGATAGTAGCGGTAGCTTGGCGAAGTGGACAGGTTGTGAGGCTTGGACTAGCAGGGCTGACGGAGGAAGACACTGCTAGGACTTTAGCCGAACACCTTGTCTATGAGGCAACTATAAGCGGATAGCCCGACCTGTTTGTTTCTTTTTTGCCTGTCAGTTATACAATAACATGAGCTTTGGGCAAAAAAGAAACAAACAGGACACGCCCAGTTATTGATGATTGGATGATTGGATGACAGCATAACTGGATGATAGTTTTTATTTTTTGATCATTTTGGGGACTAAGAAATAATCTTCGTCACTTTTGGGGGCATTTTTGAGACCTTCTTCCTTTGTAATTAGTACTTTTACTTCATCTTTTCGGGATATATTAACTGCTTCGTTCATATACACTAATGGCGCAACATTTTCAGTATCTAATTCACTGATGGTTTGAAAAAAGCTCAGGATTTTTTCTAGGTCTTGCTTGATGGTTTGCTTTCCTGTTTCGTCAAAGTTGAGTTTGGCGAGTTTGGCGAGGCGGTCGATTAGTTCGTCGTTGATGGTCATGATTGAACTATTGAGTGAGTTGCGAAGTTACGAAATAAATAATTAGGAAAAGATTAGCATTATTTCAAACAGGCATTCATTTTTTATATTTTTGCAGCATGGAAACAGTATTAAGTGGAGCCCGCCCGACGGGACCAGTGCATTTGGGCAATTATTTTGGTGCGATTCGCAATTTTGTGCGGATGCAAGAGACCCATAATTGTTATTATTTTATAGCCGATTATCATTCATTGACAACGCATCCAGAAGCGAAGGAGCTGAATGAAAATGTGAAGTTATTATTGGCAACATACATTGCTTGTGGGGTAGACCCAGAGAAGGCGACTTTGTATATTCAGAGTCATGTGCCAGAGATTCCAGAGATGTATTTGTTGTTTAATATGTTGGCGTATAAGGGAGAATTGGAAAAATGTCCTTCTTTTAAGGATAAGGTACGTAGCCAGACGGCTTCGAATAAGAGCATTAATGCGGGTTTGTTGACTTATCCGGTGTTGATGGGAGTGGATATTTTGATCCATAAAGCGAATAAGGTACCAGTGGGTAAGGATCAGATGGCGCATTTGGAGATGACTCGTGATTTTGCGAATCGTTTTAATTATA
>JAHDCM010000161.1 GCA_020629895.1 Bacteroidota bacterium | reverse complement strand
CTAGGCGTATTAGCCGAACCCCTTTTCTAGGAGGCAACTACAAGCGAATAGCCCGACCCGAAAGCAGTAGTGCCACCTTTTTTGCAAGGCGCATGCGATAAGGCATGAGCGGTGCAGAAAGGTGGCACTATTGATTTTCGGGACACGCCCTAAAATAAAATAGAGCAGTCATTATTTTTTAGTTCAGTTGCTACTAGTATGTTGTCGCTCGCGTAGCATGGCTTCTTGTTGTCGTTGTCCTTCATCGAAACAAATACGGCAGCGCGCTTCGTAAATATCTTGTGATCCTAGCTCAATTTGTTGGGAAGTTTTAATTTTTCTGAAGGAATGAGAGGCTAAATAGCCACATTGTACACAAATGGCGTGCAATTTGGTAACATATTCAGCGACAGCAAGTATCTGAGGCATTGGCCCAAAGGGTTTACCCGTATAATCCATATCTAAACCCGCAACAATGACTCGGCAGCCTTGTAAGGCAAGTTGTTCACAAACTTGGGTGATTCCCTCATCAAAAAACTGTACTTCATCAACCCCCACTATATCCATTCCTTCAGCCATTTCGAGAATGTCTTGAGAGCTTTGGACAGGAATGGAAGGGATGGAACTGGCATCATGTGATACAATATCTTTTTCGTCGTATCGGACATCTATTTTGGGTTTGACGATAAGGATATTTAAGTTGGCAATTTGAGCGCGTTTAAGACGGCGGATTAATTCTTCGGTCTTTCCAGAAAACATGGAGCCACAAACAACTTCAATCCAACCTTTTTTAGCTTGAGGTTCTAAAAACATACGAATAATTTAATTGTGATGATGTGATACGAGTTGATAGGGAATTTTAGTGTATTTTTCAGTAGCTTGATGAAAGTTTATTATCTTTATCCATCAAGTATTAGTGAATTATATAATGATTGTTTGGTAGAATGATACACTTGAGGGTTACTTTTTGTAAAAATAAGGTAATAAAGAGGGTGATTTGGACGATATAATTGGTAGAACTATTTATCCTCCATTACTTTATGACCTACCTTAAAATCAAGCTTCCCTTCTAGGGGCAAACTATGAATATTTGTGGAGTTATCCAAATTCATTTGGACAGAAATTCATTTACCATTGGTGCTTGATGAAAGAGTAAAAAATACTTTGTTACAAATCTCTTTGTTATGAATAAAAAATCGATTAAGAAGCTGGCGGTTGCCATCGAAAAAATTAATTACCTCTACGGAAATATAAAAAAAAATAAGGGGAAAACAGATGGGATTGAGCTAGTATTATTGAAGCGTTATGCGACAGAGTTGTATGATAAAGTGGTGGAAATAGAGTTGCTAGAGATGGCCGCTAACAAGAAGCTGAGTGATGATAGTGGTGTTAATGTAGAAGATATCATACAGGGGACTACGTTGTCGGAAGCCATTGTGTCAGAAGAAGTTGGTTTTATGGCTGATGATGGGGCAGATGTAGTGGAAGAAGAAGCGATTGCTACTATTGAAGAGCGAAAGGAGTATATCCCATCGGTAGAGACAAAGGTAGACCCAGAGGATGAAGAGATATGGGAGCCTGCTCCAAAAGTAGTTTTGCAAGAAGAAGAGCCAGTACGTATGGAAGAAGAAGAAGAGGTGGATGAGGAGGATGTGTTGGAACGAGTGATGCGAGAACAACAGTTGATTATTGATGAAACACCAGAAGAGCTGCCGCCAGTAGAAGAGATGATTGTTCCACCAGTAGAGGAGGTGCCACCACCAGTAGAGGAAATGGTTGCTTCTGTGGAGGAGCGTGTACCGCCAGTAGAAGAAATCGTTACTTCTGTCGAGGAAGATGTACCACCAGTAGAAGAGCCTGAAAAAGAAGAGGAGGAACTGAGTGGGTTTATCGCATCTTGGTCAAATAAGGTGTCAGAATTTAAAGAGTCGGCTGTTGATAAGGTGGAAGATGTGAAGTCGAACGTTTTTGATAAGAAAGAAGAAGTAGAAAAAGAGATAGATGTTGATATGTCGGAGGTAGTAGAGGAAGAAGTGGCTACTGTTAGTAAGGTATGGGAAGAGCAAGAAGCGGTTTCTGAAATTCAACAATTACAGAAAGAAGTGGTTGAAAAAGAAGAGGATGAATTACATGAGTTTTTCAAACAGCAAGCCAAACATCAACCTACTTTTGATGATACGGGTGATGTGTCGGAAGGGGTATCTAAAACAAAGGTGCTTAGTGACTTGATGGAGACGAATCCGATTCCGCCCTTAACAAGTATAGAAGAAAAAATAGAGCGTATTCAAGAAGAAGTGTCTGTTGTGGCTCCTGAACCAGTGGTTGAAACACCCAAAGAGGAGGTGCATGACTTTTTTAGACAGGAGCAAGAGGTGAAAAGTGTGGCGGATCAACTTGGAAATAATCACGATACCGTTTCTTTCCCGATCTCTTTTAATCAACGGTTTGCTTTTATTAATCAACTATTTGATGGAGATACAGATGCCTATAATCGTTCGATTGCTGATTTGGGGAATAGCAAAGGCTATATTGAGGCCTTGACATATATTAATCTTAATTTGCGTCATGATTATAAGTGGCAGGATGATGACCCTGTGGTGAAGGACTTTTTGGATATGATTAAGAAGAAGTTTTTAGGTTAAATCAAGCGATGTGCGATATATTGGAGGATCAATTGGGTGCCTCCTGTGTGATTTTGGACATATTGTTGGGCTTGGGACGAAGCGGTTTGATATAGTTGCGAATCTTCTTGTAGTGTTGTTATGATTTTTTGTAGTTCCTCTATGTCTTTGATGGAGAAAGCTGCCTTTTTTTGGATGAGGTCTTTCGCTTCTTGAAATTTATGATAGTTGGGGCCAAATAGAAGGGGCATTCCAAAAATAGCAGCTTCAAGGATGTTGTGAATGCCAACTCCAAAACCACCTCCAATATAAGTGATGTCGCTATACTGATAAATCGTAGACAACATACCAATATTATCAATGATTAAAATGGGCTGCTCTTGCAAAAGGGCAGCTTTTTTTGTGCCTACGGAGTAGCGGATACACTGCCCTTGCCATAGTTGCTCAATTTGTTGGAGATGCGCTTCGTTGATTTCATGAGGCGCAATGAGTAGTTTGTAGTTGGGTGGTACTTGGGGAAATAGTTGCGCAAATAGGGCTTCGTCGGCTGGCCAAGAGCTACCTAATACAAGTAGTTGTTTGTTATTTTTAAACTGTTCGATAAAGGGTAGTGTTGGGGCGGTTTGTGCCGTTTGGAAAACTCGATCAAATCGAGTATCAGGAGCATAAGTGCAATGCTTGATTTGATGTTTTTGTAGGAGTTGGAGGCTTTGTTGATTTTGAACAAAAAGATGGGTGAAATAGGAAAGGATTTGTTTGAAAAAGCCTCCATACCATTTAAAAAACACTTGTTTTTCTCGGAAAGTACCTGCTACTAAGTAAGTAGGAATTTGTTGTTGATGGAGTTGGTAGAGGATATTACGCCAAAATTCATATTTAATGAAAAATACTTTTTGAGGTTGAATGGCTTGCAGCCATTTTTTGGCATTTGATGGTGTGTCGAGAGGCAGGTAAAAGACATAATCTACTCCTTGATAGTGTTTACGGATTTCGTACCCAGAAGGCGAAAAAAAGGTCAGTACAATTTTTTGATGGGGATGGGCAACTCGGTAAGCTTCGATAAGGGGGCGAGCTTGTTCGAATTCGCCCAATGAGGCACAGTGAAACCAAACCCGTTCTTCTCCTGCTTTGATTTGGTCTTGTACTTGTGTCCATAGCTGTTTACGTCCTTGTATCCATAACTTGGCTTTGGAAGAAAAGAAGGCGGCTATGTGAATAAGCAAACCATAGCTGTGAATCGCAATATGATATAAGCTGGTCAAGGTGTTTATTTTGATTCTCTGAAATGGCTAATAATATCTCCTGCCAAAATATTCCCCTTATTCCAAGCTGCTCTATCTCCCGCTAGTCCATGTAAGAAAACGCCCAATAAAGCACTCTCTTTAGAAGTATAGCCGCGTGCCATAAATGCTCCAATGATACCTGTGAGTACATCGCCACTTCCTGCGGTTGCCATTGCTGGATTACCTGTTGAATTGAAGTACACAGTACCATCAGGAAGGGCAATAGCTGTATGTGCGCCTTTTAATACAATTACTACTTGATACTGTCGAGATGCTTGTTGTAATTTTTCGAGGCGGAGATAATCATCGGGGGAGTCGCCAAATAGGCGACTAAACTCTTTGGGGTGGGGAGTGAGGATGCTATGTTTAGGGATGAGATGAAGCCACTTATGTTTAGCAATGATATTTAGTGCATCGGCATCTAATACAAGCGGACGGTTTCTTTTTTGTAAAAGTGCTTGTAATGCATGGGCTGTTTTATTTTGTGTCCCTAAACCTGGGCCAATAGCAATCGCCTGATACTGTTCGGTTTTAGAGGGGAAGTGATAGATATAATTGACACTTTTGTCGGTAAGGCACATCACTTCAGGAACGGCTATTTGCAGAATGGCATATCCGCAAGTAGGCACATAAGCGGTAACAAGACCTGCTCCTGCTTTTAGCCCTGCCTTACAAGACAGAATACATGCTCCAATTTTACCTTTACTACCACCTATAAATAGTAAATGTCCATTGGTGCCTTTGTGCGAAAACTTAGAACGTGGCTTTAAGATATGACGGATAATATCTTCTGATAGGTAATAATAGGGAGATGGACAGTTTTGTATAAAAGAAGTGTCTAAACCAATTGGCACAATGCGCCAATTGCCTACGAAGTGTGCATTTTGCGGAAGTAAAAAGGATAATTTAGGAGTTTCAAAGGAAATGGTATGCGTGGCTTGTACGACTACTTGCTCTTCATCTACTGGTTTTTCGGCATATAATCCAGAAGGAAGGTCAATGGCGACGACACTTGCTGGTGAAAGGTTTATTTTTTGGATAATTTGGGCGGGTAGTCCTGTAATAGGGCGGCTTAATCCTGATCCGAATAGCCCATCAATGATTAGTGACTTTGGGGTGAGGTCGGGAACATCTTCTAGGTTAAAAATTTCATTGATCTGTACGCCTTCAAGTGCTTGTAGTCGTTGTTCATTTACTTGAAAATCGTCGGAGCTATTGGGGGAGTATCGGATGATATATAGGGCTACTTGATAACCTCGATTGTGTAATTGACGAGCAATACATAAGCCATCGCCTCCATTATTTCCTAGCCCACAAAATACATGAATAGCGTGGGAGGTATCGAATAAAGTGCAGAAGTTTTCAGTAAAGGCATTGGAAGCGCGTTCCATCAGGTCAATGGAAGAGATGGGTTCTCGCTTGATGGTAGCTTGGTCAGCCTGTCGAATTTGGGCGGTGTTTAGTATCTTCATAGTTATGGTTCTTTTCCTAAGTGATAGCTATTGTGCCTTTGGATAGTTAATGGATTCTTTGCTTGAAACGTTGCCCTTTTGGGACGGAAATGGTTAAAAATGAAGACCGCCTTTTCGATATATTTGATGAAACGTTTCTATTGTAAAACACTGGCATGTACTTCGCTGTTATAATAGCAAATTATCATTTCCTATCCATTTACTAGGCAAAATAAATAAAATCATGGAACTAACTGTTGCTCCTAAGCTAGAAGAATTAAAAGAAGTGCCACATTTACTCCCTTTTTTACCAATGTTATATATTGCATGGGCAGATGAGGTCTTACTTCCTTCTGAAATTGAGAAGATGGAAGGAGTTATCGAGGCACAAAGCTGGCTGACGGATACGGATAAACGGCTATTGTATAAATGGCTAGATCCGAATCAGCCACCTTCTGCACGAGAAATGCAGTACTGGGCACAGATGATTCGGGAAAGTGGACAAAAATTGAATTTGGAAACGCGCAATTCCTTGGCTGATTTAGGCATTGAGGTGGCAAAAGTGAATACAAAAGAGGGAAGTGAGGTCATTTCTCATAGAGAGACAAGGGCTGCTTTGAGTGCGATAGAAGAGGCTTTGGGTATTGTGGGGCATGAGGCTTTTCGGGAAATGGTTGTTAATAAGCGACCCGAAGCACCAAAGGTAGAGAAACAACAAGATTTTGACCCCCCACAAATTACTAGCCTATTGGATGGTGACAAGGCAGCCTTAAAACATCGGATGCGCGTGATTTTATCTGATCCTAAGTTTCGGTATCAAGAATTTGAGGGTAAAAATGATTTTCGAGAACATGTGTTTGGTTGGTGTAAATTACTAGCAGAACAAGGTTTTGGAGCAGCTCATTTTCCGAAAGAGTATGGAGGAGGTGGTGATATGTCAGATTACGTAGCGATTTTTGAAATGATGGGGCATCACGATTTAAGTTTGTTGATTAAGTTCGGGGTGCAGTTTGGTTTATGGGGAGGCAGCGTGATGTGGTTAGGTACGAAGCAACATCATGAAAAGTATTTGAAGGCGATTGGGGATTTGAGTTTGCCAGGTAGTTTTGCAATGACCGAATCAGGACATGGATCGAATGTGCGAGAGATAGAAACTACTGCGACCTATGATCCTGCCACTAAGGAATTTATCATTCATACTCCTTCAGAAAATGCACGTAAAGAATATATCGGGAATGCAGCTTTGCACGCCAAGGCTGCGAGTGTATTTGCACAACTAGAAACGAAGGGCGAATCGTATGGAGTACACGCCTTTGTGGTGCCACTTCGAGATGAGACAGGTAATACCTTACCAGGTATTCGCATTGAGGATAATGGAACCAAGTTGGGTTTGAATGGAGTAGATAATGGACGAATTTGGTTTGACCAAGTGCGTGTACCTAGAGAAAATTTATTGAACCGCTTTGGAGATGTCAATGAAGCAGGGGAATATTCGAGTCCAATTAGTAGTGAATCGCGTCGCTTTTTTACGATGCTTGGTACCCTTGTAGGAGGGCGTGTATGCGTGCCGATGGGTGGTTTGAGTGCTACGAAATCAGGTTTGACAATTGCTATTAAATATGCCTTAAAACGTCGTCAATTTGGCCCTGCTGATAAACCCGAAACCTTATTGTTAGATTATCCAACCCACCAGCGACGTTTGATGCCCTTATTAGCAAAAACTTATGCATTAGATTTTGCACATAAATACGTAGTAAAGGCATTTTTGGCACAAGAAGAAGGAGCAGATACACGAGAGATTGAAGCTTTGGCAGCAGGCTTGAAGGCATATAGTACATGGCATGCGACGGCTGCTTTGCAAGAATGTCGAGAAGCCTGTGGAGGAAATGGTTATTTGTCAGAAAATCGCTTTGCTGACTTAAAAGCAGATACTGATGTATTTACCACTTTTGAGGGAGATAACACCGTATTGATGCAGTTGGTAGCTAAGGGCAGGTTGACGGCTTTCAAGCAGGAGTTTCGCAAAATGGATTTGCTAGGATATGTACGGTTTTTCGGACATCAAGCAAGTCATCTTTTTGCAGAGAATAACCCCTTATTTAATCGAAAAGCAGATTCTGATCATTTATTAGATCACCAATTTCACTTGGATGCTTTTACCTATCGTGAGGAAGAATTAGTATTAGCTGCTGCACAGCGTTTGAAGAAGAAAATTGACCGAGGAGATGATGCTTATGATGCCTTTTTGCAGGTGCAAAATCATTTGGTAGTCATGGCAGAGGCTTATATAGAACGGATTGTTTTGGAGGAATTTGTTAAAGTGGTAGAAGCGCAAAAAGGAACTCCTATTCATCGTCCTTTGCAGCAGTTGTGTCAATTGTATGCTTTGCATACATTGGAAGGACATAAGGGATGGTATTTGGAGAAGGGCTTTTTTGAAGGAGCAAAAACAAGGGCAATTCGCAAACAGGTAGATCGTTTGTGTCACTTGGTGCGAGAGGATGCAGGAGCTTTAGTAGATGCTTTTGCAATTCCAGAGCAGTGTTTGGGGGC
>JAHDCM010000160.1 GCA_020629895.1 Bacteroidota bacterium | reverse complement strand
AGGAAGACACTGCTAGGTGTTTAGCGGAACAGGCTGATGTGAGGCAACTACAAGCGAATAGCCCGACCTTTTTTCGCCTCATGCCTAGTTGATGCGTCCACGCATCGGCAGGCGAGGCGAAAAAAGGACACGCCCAAAAAAAATTAGCCCCAATTACGATACACCTGTGTCATTTCATAAACCGCCTTCAAGGTATCTTGTTCTGCCTTGCCTAACGTTTTGTTACGACGGCCATATACTATTTTGGCTGTTTCAATAGCCTTATTTAAGGAGTAAGTTGTAAAACCATCAGCCCCTCCCCAAGCAAAAGAGGGAATCATTTTAGGTGGGAAACCTGCACCAAAAATATTGGCACACACGCCCACAATTGTACCCGTATTAAACATGGTATTAATGCCACATTTAGAATGGTCGCCCATAATCAAGCCACAAAACTGAAGTCCCGTAGGTTCCATTTTTTCGGTATGATACGACCATGCCTTTATCATGCCATAATTATTCTTCAAATTCGAACAATTCGTATCTGCGCCCAAATTGCACCATTCACCCAATACTGAATTGCCCAAATAACCATCATGCGATTTATTGGAGTAGCCCATTATAACAGTATTGCTCAACTCGCCACCTACCTTAACATGAGGTCCTAAAGTAGTAGCTCCATATATCTTAGCACCAAGTTTGAGCTTTGCATGCTCACAAAGTGCCAACGATTTACTAACTAATGCGCCACCCATAACGGTGCTGCCTTTGGCAATATAAATCAACCCTTCACTAGCATCAAAAAAAGATGGATTTATACTGGCACCTTCTTCAATAAATACATTATCTTTTCCTACAAAATGACTCGAAGCGGGTAGGGGAGCCGCTTGCTTGGTGGCGCGAACAATCTCAAAATCCGCTTCTATCGCTGCTTGATTTAGACGGAAAAAATCCCAGGGAGCCTGCACACGTATGTAAGGATGCTCAACCTTCACAACTCGATAATCATCAATGAGTGGTACCCACTCGCCACTTGCCTTATGAATCAATGGCGGGTGTTTACTTTGATGACGCAGGGCAATCACTATATCTCCATCCACTAGTACTTCTTCTGCTTCTAAGTGCTGTATTTGTCGCACTAATTCAGGATTGGGTAGTATCGAACTATTGATGATTAAATTGTCTTTCCCTAAATTTTTGTGCGGATATAAACCTGTCAAGTGGTTGAGGGTAAGCGTACCGCTCTCTTGTTGGAAATAATACTCCCACTTTTGGCGAATGGTAAAAATACCTATCCGCAAATCAGCGATAGATTTGGTAAAGCTTAAAGGCAGTAATTGATGCCAAGTATGATCGTCAAAAAGAATGAGATGAGGCATAGAGGGAAACTAAATACAAAAAGCCTCGACCATTACGCCGAGGCTTCTTCAAGTAAAGTCAAAAATTTGGTGCTTACTTCTTTGAAAAGCGAGCATATTTTTTCTTAAATTTCTCAATTCGTCCAGCTGTATCTACAAATTTCATCTTTCCTGTAAAGAATGGATGAGACATATTAGAGATTTCAACTTTAATCAATGGATACTCATTACCATCTTCCCAAACAACCGTTTCTTTCGAATTAGCACAAGACTTACCTAAAAAAGAATGGTCGCAAGAAATGTCTTTGAATACCACCAATCTATAATTTTCGGGATGGATATCGTTTTTCATCGTTTATATAATTAAATAATTTTTTCGTAAAATTTTATTTCAGTGTGCAAAGATAAGAAAAAGACATTAAAAAAGATAGACCTAATATAGAAAAATTGATGCTTTTTGAATTATTTCGGTCATTGGGACGTTAGGAGGTTGGAAAAGATGATATTTTTAATGCTTATTTCATTTTATAACAATTTTTTAAACTTGTGTTAATCATCAAGTAACAAATATGATAGTCAAAGTATTAGATATTTTTTGTAAATTTAAATGAGCAGGCAATACTATCCAAATATGATTTATTTTTTTTGTAAAACTTTTTCGTCATGGTCAACAAACCTTGGAGGAGACTGAACGGAGAGAGAATTGAAAACATTAAAGAGTCTGTTAATCAGGCTATTATTCGTGAAACGAAAGCGGGCAACAAACTAAAAGTTTGTATCGGTACCGATTCACAAGTTTACGGTAAGGTCATTGAATTTGCCACTGTAATCGTATTTTTGCGCGAGAAAAAAGGAGGCTTTATGTTTATACATAACGAGAAGGTCACGCGCAAAATGTCGATTAAAGAACGCATGTTACAAGAGGTGGCCATGTCCATAGATATTGCCTACCGCCTTTGCGACTTGTTAGATGAATACGATGTGGAATTGGAAGTGCATGCAGACATCAATACAGACCCTCAGTTTAAGTCTAATGCTGCATTGAATGAAGCAATGGGCTATATACTAAGTATGGGATTTGTATTTAAGGCAAAACCCGATGCATTTGCTAGTTCTAGCTGTGCCAATAAAATGGTGTAGTTGGTATTGATAAGATAAAAGAAATCTAACTGACATTAGGCAGTTGTTACCAGTGATTTTAGTTGGTAATGACTGCCTTTTTTTATGACATCCAGCAGCACAGTTCAAACAATACTCTTGCGCCAACATTGGCATCCCACTCATTGTTATTGGGGGAAGGTGCAGGTGCCACTTCACATAAATCGGCTCCTATAATTTCACGTCCTGATGCGACCACTTTCTCTATCAAATACATCGCTTCATAAAATGTTAAGCCTCCAGGAACGGGCGTGCCTGTGTGGGGGCATAATTTCGGGTCAAGTCCATCAATATCAAAACTGAGATATACTTTTTCGGGTAGTGGCGCAATGATTTCATTACAAAGCCTGTCCCAGGTTTTAGTGCGTTTATAATACACCTCCTCCTTTATTTCCCAATCAAAAAATACATGAATCTGTTCCTGCATTGTCGTTACAATATCCAATTCTGCTTGACAGACATCTCGAATGCCGACACTCACCAAACTACTAATATTCAAGTTAAATAGCGCATTGTACATGATAGAGGCATGAGAGTGCTTAAATCCTTCGTAAGCCTCCCGCAAATCGGCATGGGCATCTATTTGTAAAATGCCAATTTCAGGATAACTGTGAGCCAATAAATCTATTAACCCCAGTGGGCTACTATGTTCCCCGCCCAATACAATCGGAATTTTTTGATGAGCAACAATTTTTGCTGCTTCCCTATATACCCATTTCCTAAGTGCCTCTGTCTGTTCGTTGATATGTTGTTGGATGGTTTTTAAAGATTCATCATCACTAATAACAAGTCCATTTTCTAGTGCATCAATAATTTTTTTTGCTTGTGGACGAAGTTGTTCATTTATTTGCTGCCATTCTTTCGAAATGGGCAGCATATACACGCCTGTTTCCCAAAGTTGGGCTTGGTGTCGGTGGTAAAAGTCTAATTGAGGGGAAGCATTAAGAATGGCTTGTGGCCCCTGGGCAGTACCAGCAGTATAAGAAGTCGTTACATCCCAGGGTACAGGAATGATAATAATTTTGGCGTCTTCATAGCTATTGGGAAATCCGAAGATATTACCGTTGGGAATGCCAATTTGGTTAGGATCAAACATGTTGGTTTATTTTTCTTTTTTTTCGTAAGAGGCTGTCTTGGTTTTAGAATTGGAGCTGAAAAAGCCAGCACGGTCTATTCAACAATAAGTCCATCCTTCATCACCAACTTTCGATCTGCCATATCTGCTAAAGTCTGATTATGTGTGACGATAATGAATGTTTGTTGAAATTCGTCTCTTAATTGAAAGAATAACTCGTGTAGTTCCTTCGAATTTTCGGTATCTAAATTTCCAGAAGGTTCATCTGCTAAAACTACTTCTGGATGATTGATCAAGGCGCGTGCAACAGCGACTCGTTGTTGTTCGCCCCCTGACAATTGCATGGGCTTATGGCTAAGGCGGTCTTTTAAACCTAAGAAATCAAGTAGGCGAGCAGCTTCCTTCCTAATTTTGCCTTCATCTGATTTGGCAATAAAACCAGGTAAACAAACATTTTCTAAGGCGGTAAATTCGGGAAGAAGGTGATGAAACTGGAAGACAAAACCGATATGTTTATTTCTAAATTTTGCTAAATCTTTGGTAGATAATTTATTAACGTCTGTATTGGCAATTTGAAGGCTTCCCTTATTGGGGCGATCAAGTGTGCCTAAAATGTGTAATAAGGTACTCTTTCCTGCTCCTGAAGCACCTACAATAGATACTAATTCTCCTTTTTTTACTTCGATATTGACTCCTTTAAGTACCTGTAAGGTGCCATAACTTTTGCTAATATTTTGTCCTACAATCATTTTTTTTAATAAAAATTGAAAAAAAAGCGTGATTTATTGAAGATGTCACGACTTCCTAATATACAGAAGATATAAATCCTCATTTTTTAATCCTAAACAATTACTGTAATTTAGACAGATAATGTTGTCTTTCTCCATCTATATTATACCCATTCCCTCTAATAAAAGTCATTATGCGACTGGGCAAAAATAACAATAAGGAACAAAGGTACCAATTAAAGGACTTCTCGAACGAGGCCTTATTGGAAGAATATGTTATCAAGGGGAATGCATTTGCTTTTTTGGCTTTAGCTAGGAGATACGAACATCGACTATTAGGTTTTTTTAAAACAGCCAATATCTCTTACAACGATAGTGTCGATTTGATACAAGAGGTCTATATTGGTTTATTGAAAAGTAAATCATTTAAAGAATGTTCAATCGAAAATTACGAATGCTTCCTTTTTCGAATTGCTCGGAATAAAAAACTAGATTTTTATAAACAGAAAAAGAAAATAGAGAAAAAACTAGATTTTCAGTCTCCTCAAATGCTCCGAAATATTAAAGAATTAATCGTAGAAAATGAATCTCATGAGGATTCGATCCTTACTAAAGAAGGACGTTTTGTACTACTAAATGAAGCCATTGAACAGTTGAATGGTAAACAAGCGGAAGCCATTCGTTTGCAGTTAGAAGGACTAAGTTATGAGGAGATTGCCAAACAGATGAATACACAGGCAACCAATGTTGGTAGTCTCATCAATCGGGCTAAGACGAAGATGAAGAAATGGATTAAGTGATCACAAAAGGTAGTTAAAATGAATAAACAAACCAATACCTGCACCAATTGTAATATCGAAAAGTGGATGGCATTCCATCGAAAAAAGTTGCCTGCAAGTCAGCTTAAAGAAATGGAAGCGCATGTAATGAGGTGTCAAGATTGTAGCAACCTTTTACAAGATGTTCGCGCATTTTGCCAATCTGATGAACCCACAAAGAATACAGCAACATTGGATACAATGGCACTTAAACCCAAAGTATATGGACAGTTGCTATGGAGGCAATTAGTATTGTTACCTCTGTTTTTGTCGTCCCAACTTCAAACCTTCTTGAATAGCTGGACGCTATATAAGCGGTTGAATAGGACGCTTCGTCTCGGAATGCCCTTTTTATCCCTTTTTTTAGTAAGTGCAATGAGCTATTTGGTGTTTTCGCTCAATCCAGCCGCTCCGGCTTCACTCAGTCTGCCTATTACCACGGTCTCCGCACCACTAGATGAGCAGTTAAATAAACATATTTCCAACTTCAATTGGAGTATTAATCCTCACAAAAAGGAAATGATGGTGATGCATGTTGATCCTGGAAAAATGAATGTCTATCCCGTTGGACAACAGCACCTTGTAGATATGCCTCAGCGGTATTAACTGCTCATATACGAGCTTTTAGGCTTCACTAAATCGAATGGCAAACAAGAAAATTATATCTTCTATCATTAGAAAGTAGGAAAGTTTTATAAATTATTAGGGTTAAAAAAAATAATTTATATCTTTAGTCATTCAAGAAGCCTTGCAAAATTAGTTCCTTTAAAATCAATAATTAAGTCAATGATTAGTCAAAAAATGAAAAGCACGTCTTGGATTTGGGCCTTTGTGCTTGTTTCAAGCCTATTACTCATGACTGCCTGCGGTGGAGGTAGTGATGGAGATGATTTTGTGAAAACAGATAAAAAAGAAACAACAGAAAAAAAGGATGCCAAACCAGGGCCGTCATCAGCTCCGACCGAAGATATGGATGCTGGTGCTGATCCTTCTGTCCCTGCCGAAAAAGGAGGAGCAGGATTCTCTGCTATCGCAGCAGATCAGGGTTGGGAAACGAATACGGATCCTAAAGTAGTGGGTAGCCCTAATGCCAAAAAAGGAGGGTCGATTACCTATGCAACCCTAGAATATCCTGCCGCTTTTAGATACTTTGGTAAAAACTCCAACTTCTTTATTACGAGAGCAATGGGAGCATTACAATACGAATCATTACTAGAATATGACCTAGAAAGCAATAAATATGCACCTGCCTTAGCAACTCACTGGAAAATATCAGAAGATAGTAGTACTTATTATTTCAGACTTGATCCACGAGCCAGATGGTCGGATGGACGACCAGTAATTGCTGAAGATGTAGTGGCCACTTATGATTTATTAGTTGATAAAGGACTGGAAGATACTTATTATAACCTTACCTGGCCAGAAGAATATGAACGTCCCGTAGCCGAAAGTAAGTATATCGTTTCAGTGAAAGCCAAGAAGGAAAACTGGCGTTCTTTTCTTTATTTCGCAGGTGGATTTGTATTGCCTTCCTATCACCTAAGTAAAATTGATGGAGCAGGTTTCTTAGAAAAATACCAATACCAAATGATACCTGGTACTGGCCCTTATGACTTAGACCCTGCCAATACCAAACAAAATGAGGTAGTGGTTATTAAGCGTCGCGATGATTATTGGGCGAAAGATCACAAACGTAATACAGGTGCTTATAACTTTGATGAAATCCGATTTACCGTAGTGCGCGAACCGAACCTACAATTAGAGAAATTTAAAAAAGGAGAATTTGACTTTTATATCGTCAATCGTGCGCAATGGTGGAAAGAAGAAGTTAGCCCAGAAACAAACGAAGACCTTAAACGAGGACTTATCCAAAGACATAAAATTTATAACTTTAATGCTTCTGGTTTAGCTGGTTTAGCTTTAAATACTACCAAACCACCATTTGATGATATTCGCCTACGTGAAGCCATGAGTTTATTGTTTGACTTCAAAGAAATTAATGAAAAACTATTCTTTAGCGAATACCAACGTATTACCTCTTATTTCCCGAATGGTGCCTACGCTAATCCTACCAACAAAGCGGGAGAATATAATCCTGAAAAAGCGATGAAACTCTTTGAAGAAGCTGGTTGGACGCGTAAAAAAGGAGATCAATGGTTGACCAACGCAAAAGGAGAATCTTTTAAGTTAGAGTTGATGTCTGATAAATCACTAGAGCGTATCTTTGTGCCTTATCAAGAAGACCTAAAACAAGCAGGAATCAAACTCGACTTTAATACAATGGATGGTAACGAGCGATTCAAAAAACTACAAGGAAAAGAATATAACATTGCCTTTATTACTTGGGGAGGTCTTTCGCCACCAAACCCACGTAGTAGTATGCACTCTAAGTTTGGTAAATCAAAAGATAATACCAACGTAACAGGTTTAGCCGATCCTGAAATTGACAAATTATTAGATGAGTATGATGTGACTTATGATGGTAGCAAACGAGTAGAAATTATTCGTCAAATTGATAAAATTGCTTACGATAAGAAGCATTATGTATTTGGTTGGGGCGCACCTTATACCAATCGAGTTGCTTACTGGAATAAATACAATATGCCTGAATCTGGCTTTGCTTATGCCGACGATTTCCGTTCTGTCTTTAGCCTTTGGTGGTATGATGAAGATAAAGCTAAAAAACTCGAACAAGCCAAGAAAGATAAAAGTGTGAGCTTCCCAGTTGGTGAAGAACACATTGACTACTGGAAAAAACGCAAATAGTCTTAACTATTGCTAA
>JAHDCM010000159.1 GCA_020629895.1 Bacteroidota bacterium | reverse complement strand
AGCGTTTGACTGGCAGTCAAGAGGCCACCGGTTCGAATCCGGTATCCTCCACAAAAAAGCCTGTAAGTTATTAATTTACAGGCTTTTCTCATTCCATCGTTGCCCATGATAGACATTTAAATCCACATACCCCTTGATTCCTCGTAAATGTCCTCGATTTCCATATTGCCAAAAATCCCATGCTTCGGGTATAGAAGGCTTACCATAAATAGAGCGAATCCAGAGCGAATAATCTTCAAATTCATTTTTCACATACGCCTCATAAAACTCCCTTGTCACATATAAAATAGGAGGTGTTGTATAATGCTCTTCTAATAACTTCAAACAAGTTCTTATTTCTTGTAACACCTCTTCCTTTGATTGATTAGTTGCGCAATTTGCTCCAAACTCCAAATCTAATACAGGGCCCAAATCACCATCTAAAGGCACATGTTTGATGATATTTGCCGCTTGTTCTTTGCCGCTTTTACACAAACGATAAAAATGGTAAGCTCCTACTTTATAGCCCCCATCGCGCGCTGCCTTCCAATTATTAGAAAACAAAGGATCTACAAAATCACCCCCTTCTGTCGATTTTATAAATACAAAATCTAATTTTTCTTTTGCTAACTCATCCCAGTCTATGCTGCCTTGGTGGTGGGAAATATCTATTCCTCTAATTGGATAAGTTGTTGTTGAAGGATAGTTAAAACGCAGGTAGCCCTTATACAACATGATAACTCCCATTCCACAACAAACAGTAATGATAAAAAATAGAGCAAGTATGATTCGATACATTTTTCTAGTGTTGATTCACTACCGCAACATCAAAACCAATTAGCGAAGTTCCACGCTTTTTCAAAACCTTACACCAAACAAATCATTGTTGCCATCATTTTGGCGACTATCTTCTCCTGCTTTTCATCCCAAACCGTCCCTTCACAAACACTCAAAGTCTTTCCCGATTTGATCACTTTGCCAATTGCAATTATTTTATTTCCAGTAGCAGGACGTAAAAGATTCACTTTAAACTCGACGGATAGCACACGAGCATTTTCAGGCATCATACTCAAAGCAGCATAGCCACAAGCACTATCCACAATACTCGTAACAACACCTGCGTGGAAAAAACCGTCTTGCTGCCTTAAACGATTATCGAATTGACAATCAATACGTACCTCTCCTTCTTTGATGCTTACCAATTCGGCACCAAGCGTTGTCATAAACTCTTGCTTTTCAAAACTTGTTCGTATTCTTTCTTTCATTTCTATTTTTTTAATTTGCTTAAAATACTGACATCATTTTATGGCATAGTATTTCGTTTTTTATAGTTAAATCTCTTATCCTAATTTCTCAACTATTTACAAGATCAGTAATCCTATTTTTAGAACACTCAAGGAACATTAAAAAGAAAATATGTTAGACATTAAAACCATAGTCCCTAACACTCCCATTTTAAAAAAGCATATCATCTATTATTATTTTTTGAAATCGGAGGATATGTCTACTAAGATAGGATTTATTAACTACCCACATTATGTAGATGCTCTAAATATACATACACAGGCAAAAATAAACATTACAGATATTGGTCGGGAAGTATATTACGATCCTCATGCGCGTATTTCTAGTATCTATACTTGTAATAAAATATCCTTTCGACAGGCACTTGTTTTTGGGAAGTATGATATTATAGGGGTATTATTTCATCCATTGGGCATGAATTATTTTATAAGGACTAATTTAAATCGCATTTTTCCCGAATATTTTTCAGATGCCAACCAATGTTGGACCGACTTTTCTACACAAATGTCTGATATATTTCGGGCAATAAATATGGAGGAAAAAGCAGCTTTACTTGATGCCTTCTTTCTAACACACTACCAGCCATTTCAACTGAATCAATTATCCTTGATTGTTGATTATATATTGAAATATAAAGGAGATATAACAGTACATGATATAACCGATACTTTTGGAGTGAACCGTAGAACATTATTGAGGCAATTTAAAACCCATTTAAAATGTTCGGTCATTGAATTTATTCGCATTGTAAAATTTAGAAGCGCAATTGATACCTTTTATACCTCTAATGACAAAGTAAGCATGACTCAATTAGCTCATGATAATAACTATTACGATCAATCTGATTTTATTCATCAATTCAAAAAATTTACAGGCGATTCTCCTAATAAAATATTAAAGCATCTGTCACTGGTAGGCGATGAGACCTTCTTTTGGAATATTTTAAAGTAGGTGTCTCAAATTTACAATCATTCCCTCTTCTTAGCCTTTATCTTGCAGCCAATTATTATTCATTTTTTTAACTAAATAACACGTATGACCTTCCATCAACAAGCATTAAAGCTATTCTGCATTGCCCTATTGTTGACCTCTACTATTGCCTGTGCACAACGTACTGCTACAAAAAAGTCTCTTCCGACTCCTACTAATACAGACCTAGTAACACAAATCGCCAATAGTTTGATACCGCGTATTCAGGTAGAAAATGAACCGACTTATTATCAATTAGAAGAACGCATGAAACATTTTAATGTACCTGGATTCAGTATGGCTGTCATCAAAAATGGTCGTATTGAATCGGCTAGAGGATTTGGACATGCACGAAAGGAAGAAGGAATCAAAATGGATGCTACGAGTATTTTACACGCGGGGTCTATTAGCAAATCTATAACTGCTTTATTGGTGATGAAGCTCCAAGAACAGGGAGTGCTTGATATTGATACAGATATTCGGAAGTACCTAAAAACATGGGAATTACCCAAGAACGAAATATCTTCTCAAGCCATTACTCTACGTACCTTACTCAATCATACGTCTGGACTAAAAGAACAACAACGGATGAAGAAGAAAGAGGACGGCTATCATCAAGATGTCACCTCTCCTAACCTCAATGAAATACTAGATGGCAAAACAGTCTTACAAAAAGTCGCTTTTGATACTGCTCCAGGAGAGGTCTATAAATACTCGAATCAAGGCTATAATATCATTCAAAAGGTAATAGAAGATGTAACAGGTGAGTCTTTCGAAACACTTTGTCAAAGCTTAGTACTTGACCCACTTCAAATGACCGCTAGTACCTTTAAAACAGTACGTCCTAATAAGCAAAATACCAACTATGCCTATGCTTATTACGAAGGCAAGGCAGTTGATGGATACTGGCACAACCACGTTGAAAAATCTTCAGGAGGTTTATTAAGTACTCCTAGCGATTTGGCAAAAGTATTAAACGCTGTTCGACAATCTATACAAACTGAAAAGGGGTTTTTATCGCCTAAAAGTATGCAGGAAATTATGACCAGCGGCGAACATTACGGACTAGGTTTCGAAGTACTGAACATTGATTCTACTTTTGCTTATTGGCATTCTGGCAGGACTTATGGTTACTTTTCGTTTATGTTGATGTATCCCGAAACAGGAGATGGCTTTGTCATGATGACCAACTCTGAAGATGCTAACGACTTATTCAGCGAGGTATTACGTGGTGCATCTCACGTATTACAGTGGCACAAATTTGCAAAGCCTAAAACCATTACCGCTATCCCAACTTCTATAAAAGCACTGAAACAATATGAAGGTAGTTATTTTTGCAAAGATGGAGAAGACGAATATCAAATTGATATTGTCATTAAAAATAATCAACTCTACTATATTGAATATGATGAGGATGAAAAATATGAGTATGAAATGCGTAAAATAGACGAATATACGTTTATGGATATTGTCGAGGGTTATCCGCTCGAATTTGCACAGGAAGAGGGTAAGTTGAATTATTTTATTTATGACGACGAATATAAATTTGTGAAACGTTTGAACGATTAACATCGCACCTCGCACACTCACCGCGTGAGGGATAGTAACGGTAGCTTGGTGAAATAGAAAGGTAGTGATGCTTTGACTAGCAGGGCTGACGGAGGAAGACACTGCTAGGCATGTAGCAGAACACCTTGTCTATGAACCAACTACAAGTGGATAGCCCGCCCCCCTTTTTGCCAATCAACTTGCCAGGTTTTGTAGGGACAATGCCTTGTGCTTGCCCTTTATCACAAGTTTCGATTGGCAAAAAGGGGGACACGCCCAAATAATAAATTTTTATATCTCGCCGAATCTATGTATTTTGACCCACATTTGGCAGCATATAATTTTTCATTATGTCTAATCAATTAATTGGAAGGGTAAAAGAACAAGCCATATTGCACAAAGCATTACAATCTTCAGAAGCAGAGATGATTGCTGTCGTGGGAAGACGTAGAGTAGGAAAAACGTTTCTGATAAGGTCGGTTTATGGAGATGATATTGATTTAGAGATAACAGGTATTCAAAATGGTATTAAAAAAGATCAGTTAGAAAACTTTCATTTTCAGCTCCAACGGTTTGCCTCAAAAGACCTACCTATTCCTATACCCAATAGTTGGTTAGTTGCGTTTAGACAGCTAATAACAGTACTTAGTTCACGTTCTAATTCTACTAAAAAAATAATTCTTTTCTTCGATGAACTTCCGTGGTTAGCTACTCGAAAATCGGGCTTTTTAGCGGCATTAGGTTTCTTTTGGAATAATTGGGCTTCGAAAAATAATATTATTGTCGTTATCTGTGGCTCTGCCGCTAGTTGGATGATTCAGAAGGTAGTTCAAAATAGGGGAGGATTACATAATAGAATTACTAAACGTATTTATTTAAAACCTTTTAACTTATATGAGACAGAGGCTTTTTTTAAACATAAACAAATCAATCTCAATCGTTATCAAATTCTACAGCTTTATATGATAGTGGGAGGAATCCCCCATTATTTAAAAGAAATTGAGGCGGGTAA
Source organism: Bacteroidota bacterium (assembly GCA_020629895.1). GTDB lineage: Bacteria > Bacteroidota > Bacteroidia > Chitinophagales > UBA2359 > JAHDHP01. Next base: position 3,091 of record JAHDCM010000159.1, on the reverse strand, counting down.
AAGTGCCATCCAAAATATTGATGACATTTGTTTTTCAGAAACAGGCTTGTTAAGAGATGAATTTTCAAGACTCTATCCCGCTCTTTTTGATAAGGCAGATAATCATATCAAAATTATAAAAGCTTTATCTACCAAATGGAAAGGCTTGACTCGAAAAGAAATAATACAGCTTAGTGGCTTGTCTGAAGGTGGTGGTCTAACTAAAGTTATTGAAGAACTTGTTCATTCGGGTTTTGTTTCTTTTTATTATCCTTTTGGTAAAAAGAAAAGGAATATGCTTTATCGCCTATCTGATGAATATTCTCTCTTTTATTTACATTTTATTGAAGGAAAACGAACACAGGAAAGAGGAATGTGGAATCGCTTGAGTCAAACATCTACCTATAAGAGTTGGAGTGGTTATGCATTTGAAAGTATTTGTTTAAAACACATTACCCAAATAAAAAAAGCTTTAGAAATTAGGGGGATTTATTCGGAAGCATCTAGTTTTATAGCTCAAGGAAATGATACCACAAAAGGGATTCAAATTGATTTGTTGATTGATAGAAATGATCATGCTATTAATATCTGCGAGTTAAAATTTTATAATGGTTCTTTTTCTGTTACCAAATCTTATGCAGAAGAATTGCGTACAAAGTTGACGCGTTTTAAAGAACTAAGCAAAACAAAAAAGCAAATTTTCTTAACCTTAATCAATACATTTGGCCTAACAAACAACAAGCATAGCATCGGACTAATTGATAATAGCTTTACAATGGATATTTTGTTTGAGGCAGAAAACTAATCAAGGATAAATTCCAGCATATACTTGGCAAACCCTAACAAATACATTATTTTCACCCATTATCAATATCACATATATAACAATGAACCACCACACCTACACCCTGCTCACCACTCTCCTACTATCCCTCCTACTAACTACCTGCGACAATGCCCCTCAGTCCTCCAATCCCTCAATCCCTTCACCCTCCAAGCCTTCAAACTCTCCCTCCTCCAATATCTCCATCCCCCAATCCTTCTTCCTCATCCAACCCCAACAAGTAGGCAATATCCAATCAGGACAAAAGGTAGTAGACATTCAGGTACCTGCTCCCTTAAAAATCGAAAAGCATCAAGAAATAGCCAATATGGAAGGCGAAGAACTAAGCTTCGATTACACACTTATAAAGGAAGGAGCTAAAAAACTTGTGCAAGTAGAATGGGAAAGTGAAAAGGTAATTGATATGTATATTTTCTCGGAAAAATACCATACAAAAAAGAAAATCGGTGTTGGTTCTACCTTACAAGAACTCGTAGACGCCTACCCTACCAACCACCAATTATGGTACACCTACGTCTCTTCCGACCATCCCGTCATCAAACAAGAGATGGTCGTATTCGAAACATCAGAACTAGCTGGTATTCAGTTTTTAATAGATAATAAAGGATATATAAAAGGCGATAAAATCCCCATCAAATCAGATCAAACGATTTTGCAAATCAACGACTTTGATCCGCAAACAAAAGTATGGATGGTAAGAGTTTTTTAATGTTCCAAAGCCTGCGCCAAATCGGCAATCAAATCATCTGGATCTTCAATTCCTACACTCAAGCGAATCAACGAATCTACTACTCCTGTTTTGAGGCGTTCTTCGAGTGGAATAGACGCATGCGTCATCGTAGCAGGATGCCCAATTAAGGACTCGACACCTCCAAGCGATTCGGCAAGCGCAAACAATTTAGTTGCCGACATGACCCGCACACCATCTGCCAGTGTATCTTTTTTCAAAGAAAAGGAAACCATTCCTCCAAAATGTCGCATTTGACGAGCTGCTATGGCATGATTGGTATGATCTTCAAAACCAGGCCAATGCACCTTATCTACTGCTGCATGATCCCGCAAAAAATGAGCAATTGCCGCCCCATTTTTACAGTGTTGCTCAATGCGAAGGTGCAATGTTTTAATACCACGTAGTGTCAAAAAACAATCCATTGGGCCAGGCACTGCCCCTACTGCATTTTGATAAAAACAAAGTCGCTCATGTATCTCCTCATCATCACACAACACCGCCCCCATGATCACATCCGAATGCCCATTAATATACTTAGTTGCCGAATGCACCACGATGTCAGCCCCCAAACGCATAGGTTGTTGTAAGTAAGGAGAGGCAAAGGTATTATCGACACATACTTTGAGACCATTTGCCTTTGCAATCTTCACAACTGCCTCAATATCAATAATATTCAGCATCGGATTACTAGGCGTCTCAATCCAAATTAGCTTTGTATTAGCATTGATTAAAGGCGCAATTGCCGCTGCTGGATCGGTCATATCTGTAAAGTGAAACTTCAAGCCGTATCGTTCATAACCCTTCGTAAATAAACGGTAAGTTCCACCATACAAATCACTCGCAGCAATCACCTCATCTCCTGGTTCTAACAAACGAATAATGGTATCGGTAGCCGCCATTCCACTCGCAAAACACACCCCAAAACGCGCACCTTCCAAAGCTGCTAAATTTTGTTGCAAAGCATTTCGAGTCGGGTTTTGTGTCCGCCCATACTCATAACCTTGATGGTCGCCTGGTGCCGCCTGTACATACGTAGAGGTCTGGTAAATCGGTGTCATAATCGCTCCCGTACTCGGATCAGGCGTGATGCCCGCGTGGATGACTTTAGTTCCAAATTTCATAACATAAATCTTGTGTGTGATCAAGAACTGCAAAGATAGTTTTTTCCGTGCTGATTAAACTATTATCGACATTATTTTACCTACAAGACACAAAAAAACGTTATATATTGGGCGTGCCGCATATACAAAAAGTGCAATAACATACTATGTTACTGCACTTTTTGTATATACGTCGGGCTATCCGTTTGTAGTTGTCTCCTAGAAAACTTGTTCGGCTAATACGCCTAGCAGTGTCTTCCGCTGTCAGCCCTGCTAGTCGTAGCCTCACTAAGTTTCTATTTCGTCAAGCTACCACTACTATCCCTCACGCGGTAAACAATGAGTGAATGTAGGGGCGATCCCTTGTGGTCGCCCAATCGAATGATTCACGATAAAATGTCTAACCGAACTGCCGCCAGTCTCTTCGTTCATGCTAAT
>JAHDCM010000158.1 GCA_020629895.1 Bacteroidota bacterium | reverse complement strand
CACTCATTGTTTACCGCGTGAGGGATAGTAGTGGTAGCTTGGCGAAACAGAAGCGTTGTGAAGCGATGCCTAGCAGGGCTGACGAAGGAAGACACTACTAGGCATATCGCTGAACCCGCTTGTGTGAGCCAACTACAAACGAATAGCCCGACCCCAATTGCATCATCAACATGTCAGGTTTGTTTGAAAAAGGGCAAGCCCAAGGCATTACTCCCTACCAAACCTGACATGTTTTGATGGGCAATTGGGGACACGCCCAATATCATTGAATACACGTCAGCCAAAATGTCTCTACTGTATTTCTAATGTGGGACCTTTTAGATCTCGGACACGATTGTCGGTGCCGCGTACTTTTACTTTTGTAAAACGGAATAAATCACCTGTTTTAGCTTGGTCTATTAACTGCTTGGCATCTTTGGTAAATGCTCCTCCTTTATTATTTGCTTGAGCTGGGTTAGCATCTTCGGGATAGTACTTGAGTACAAACGATACTACCTGAAATTTGACGGGCAGGCTTTTATCTTCCTGAATAGACACAAGTCCTACCGCCTTTTTAAGATCTTCTGCTTTGATCGTTTCTAACTCTTCTTGGGCATTATTGAGAAAAATTTGTGGATCGGGAATAGGGACAATATTCACCTTTTGCGTGGCGAGTATTTCCTCATTACCCTCTTTCAATTGCACTACCTTTAAGGTTACTTCTTTTCCTCTTAGTGGACGAATAGCAAATTTACCTGGCCCTTTGGGGCTTATCTTCGCATTATCGGCTTTTAGGGTAGCATCTTTCATGTTGGGAGGCAGTTGAATGATCTGCTCGATACCTTGATAAAGCTTTTCGATTTGAATAGGAGCCGAAGAAGGGGACGGAATGGACGGAGTAGTAGCAGGATTAGCTGCTACTTTGGGCTTGGGAGGTGGCGGAGGAGCAAGCACGAGATACTCTTTTTCTCCTACTAACATGGTATTACCTCCCTCTTTGAGTTTTACTGTTACTTTTGCCTTCCCTGGCTTGGTTGCTTTTACCTCGAAAAAACCAGGCTTTTTACTAGGTTGGAGCGAACTATTTCCTCCTTCGATACTTGCTACAATTTGCGTAGGGTCGGATTCTGCGACTGCCACCTCTAGTAGATTGGGCTTACCAATAAAAAGTGTATCGGGATGATCGCTAATAATATTCCACATATATCCTCCTGCCGATTTTTGCACTTGCTGGCTTTGTTCGAGGCGTTTTTTATCTGAGAGAGGAACTACTTGCAAAGGAACCGTTTGCAGTAAATCTTGTTTTCCATCTACCTTTGCCATGAGCCATACTTCGGCTTTTCCTGCTTTATCAACCCGCACCTTATAAGTCCCTTTCTTTGCGTCAACAGCTTGTATTTTTACCGCTTTACTACCTGCTACGGGTATTACTTTTTCGAGATCAATGCCCGATGCGTTGATCTGAAATGGGTTATCGTATTTAGCAAAGATCGTTTTATCGAATTCAGAGGTAAATCCAACCAGTGGTTTTTTCTTCGTTGTAGTATTATTGGTACTACTACCGCTTGGTTTTTCGACTTTCTCTTCCTTCTTTTTCTTTGCCGCATCATTTACAGGAGCAGAAGGTTTGGTAGGATTTGTATTAATGGTGCTTGTTTCACCTCCTTTTTGCTCTTTATTTTTTTCTACTTTTTCTTTCTTTTCTGTGGTGACATTCTCTGTACTGGTCTTTTTTTCTCCTAAAAATTCGTTGATTTTATCGCGATTGAAAAAAACTAATGCTGCCAAGCCAATTAGTAGAAAGAAGAAGATATTTCCTTTTTTAACGCGTACTCTTTGCCGAGAGGGGCGTCGTCTGCGTCTGCTCATAATAGAATTTGCTTTATAGAGTTCTAAGTCTTTTGATATTTCCGTATCAAATACTTTTTCATAAAATGAATCACAACGGGTATAATGATGGCTAAAATTAACGCGGTTACTGGTACTGTTAGAATTATAATGTATCCTCCACCTCGCCCTAAGTTAGGATTTGTTTGCCACCCTAACTGCTCCCACCACCATTCGGACTGTGTAAAAAAAATAACATTCAAAACAACAGCCCCCACAAGTACGATTAGTATATAGGCAAGTCCTTCCAATAAGGGGCCTTTTTGGTAGCGTACTCTTCTACGAACAATCCAGAAGAGTAAAGATAATACAGTTATTAAAAAAAGAAGCAATTGCCCTATTCTAATCACTGCATTTTCTACTATCAACCACCCTACTTTTTTATTACAAGAAATTGCGAAATGGTGGGCGGGTAGGTTTTGCCAGCTTCCAACCCAAATATTATCCTTTTTTTCTAGGGGGATATTGCTATAATGCTCCCAATCATTTGGAATTAATACTTGTAGGTCTAGGTTTTGAAAACGCTTCCAAGCAGTGGTTGGTTGAAGAATATAGACAAACTCCCAGATATTTACTAGTGGGTGTCGAAATGACTGTGAAGCTACTGCTTTATAACTTACCTCTAATATTTGCTTCCCCTTTTCGAGTTTGGGTAAGTGAAAAACAACAAACCCTTTATTTTGATACTTAAAAGGAATGGATTGGTCACGCCATTGAATGGTATCTGGTGGGAACCATTTACTAGGAGCATGCTTGATAGCACTCGTATCTCCTTCTATTACTTTTCCATTTAAGGAAATTTGGAAGGCATTATTTTCGAGGTTATTGGCTATAAATATGAGGGGAATATTTTCTAATGGCTCCTCTATTTGCAAGGTATAGGTAGCCTTCACCAGAATTGGTTTATTGTCTAAAAGTGGATGGAGGTCTATTTGGAGCAACTCGTGGTCAACGGCTATATTGGCAATCCCTGTATTACCCGCTATTTGACCGATTTGTGTACGTGGTGGCTCTGAGATATTTGCCCATAAATAGGTGGGGAATAGGCATAAAAAAAGGCTTAGTAATAGGGAGTAATAGATATGATTCATCATTTCTTTTTTAATTTTACTCGCTATAATTAAGTAGTCTGTCCAGTTAATATTGTCAGGTTCTTTTAATCTTTCAAAGTTGACCCGACACTATTAACTAGCAAGACTACTAAGCCACTTTGTAAAAGTTTCTTACTACTATTTTCTTTTCTTCTTCTTTTTTAGAACTTCCTCTACGGAGGGGGCATCCCCAAACTGTGCGACTTTATCTTCAATATTTTTTCTTGTCTTTAAAAACCCTGCTCCGTTTTCTTCTAAGAAAACCATAATTTCTTCTAGGTCTTCGTATTTTTCGGGGTCATACCCTTCTTTGAGATCATACCCATACCGTTTACCTAAGTTATGCCAGAAGAAGGCAGTTACTGGGTTTTTTAGTTCTTTTAGGTGCGCAAAGAAATTTTTTCCTGTTTCTCGTTCAATCATTTTAATCAACACCTTTCCCTTTCTGGTACTAAGTTTTTTCAAATCTTCCTTAAAAGACCCCTTCAATTCACTTTCTAAAGCCCGCAGGTATTTTTTCTTGTGTCTTTTGCGGTCGAGATCAGCAGTAATCGACTCAATTTCGGTCATTAGCGCAACAGCTTTATGTGCATAAGGATACACGACTCCCACATCTCTTTTTAATCGTTCAAAAGCCAGTGTTTCTTTAGCATCTCTTTCTTTTTCTGGACGAATGGTAACTCCATCTAGGTCGAAGGTAGGTAAGGTATCTCCATCAATAACAACCCATTCCAAAAAGTTAAGATCTTTGACAGGCGTATTATATAAAGAGTCTTGTGCGTTGGCTTGTGTTAGGCTAAAAACGACCAAACACACCAGCGAAAAAAGATATTTCATAAAATGGATTGATTTAAATATTCTTGTGCAAAAAGGCATCTCCTATTAAGATCAAATAGCGGATGACAATGTTTAAAATAGGGAGCAAATTTCACTTCTGTTAGTCTCCACAACAATAACGCCATTTAGACGCAAAAAAGTCCATAAGTAATGAAGAAAAAATAAACGATCAATCGTCTGCTTTACTTAAGAGGCTGTCTTATTAGAAATTGATTGGTAAGCACCATTAGACACAATAACGATTTTAGCCCCTATTTCGTTGTAATTTTAGGCTTATAGAAAACAGATTTTGTTAATAACTAGCAGAATCAATATAATATCCTATTTAAATCGTGATATTCTCATAATAAAAGGTTACTTTAGCCCTCCTAAATCGTTAAACAATAAGGTATGTATTTTACATAGAAAAAACTACATACCATTTAGCGAAAAAATTGTTTCAACTTTGTTTGAAATCCACCTCGTATAGACAACAATAGTAAAAACATCTATTCACCATTATTTACATAAGCAATACTTAGGAGGCTGATGGGACTATTCGACTTCTTTGATCTCACACACGACATTGCCATTGATCTAGGCACCGCAAACATTCTCATTGTCTATAAAAATAAGGTCGTTGTTGACGAACCTTCAATTGTAGCCATTGATAGAGCTACGAATAAAGTAATAGCCGTTGGGAAACGCGCCATGCAAATGCATGAAAAAACGCATGAAAACATTCGCACAATCCGACCACTTAAAGATGGAGTAATTGCCGACTTTGAGGCGGCAGAAAGCATGATGCGCGAAATGATAAAAATGCTATACCCCAAAAAACGCTGGTTTACCCCTTCTTATAAGATGGTTATTTGTATCCCTTCTGGTATTACAGAAGTGGAGAAAAAAGCTGTTTTTAACTCTGCCGAAGCGGCAGGAGCGAAAGAAAGGTATTTGATTCACGAACCGATGGCTGCGGCTTTAGGAATCGGAATTGATGTAAGCGAACCCGTTGGAAATATGATTATTGATATTGGGGGCGGAACCACTGAAATTGCGGTAATTGCCTTAATGGGTATCGTTTGCGACCAATCTATCCGCGTGGCGGGTGATGAGTTCACCAATAATATCATTAATTACCTGCGTCGCGAACACAATATCTTGATTGGTGAGCGAACTGCTGAAAATATCAAAATAAACGTAGGTGCAGCACTTACCGAGTTAGAAAATCCTCCTGAAGACTATTATGTGAATGGGCGGGATTTGATGACTGGTATTCCGAAGCAGGTAACGGTTAATTATGCCGAAATTGCTCACTGTTTAGATAAATCCATTTCCAAAATAGAAGAAGCAGTACTCAAGGCATTAGAGATTACGCCTCCAGAGTTGGCAGCCGATATTTATCGAACAGGTATTTACTTGACAGGTGGTGGAGCCTTGCTTCGAGGCTTAGATAAACGGATTGCGGCAAAAACAAAATTAAAAGTACAGGTGGCAGAAGACCCACTTCGTGCGGTTGTTCGTGGTACAGGAATTGCCCTACAAAATATTCCAAAGTATCCCTTTTTGATGGATAAATAATATTATTTGGGCGTGTCCCCCTTTTTGCCAATCAAAACCTGTCAGGTTTAAGGAATTAGGTCATACTAAAAGGATGGCTCTTATCAGAAACCTGACAGGTTGATTGACCAAAATGGGGTCGGGCTTTCGGCTCATAATGTGGCTACTCGCCCACGGTTCGCTATGGTCGGCACTTGTCTTCGCTCAGATCGCTCAGCCTTCGTCCCTCCCTAGCTCACACGTAGGCTCCTCACGCCCCATTCCGCCTCTATCCCTCACGCAGGATAGTGGATAATGGACACTTCCAATCTCTTTATTACCTAAAAATTAGCTGTTTCTCACCCAATGCGCAATCTCCTATCATTTATTGTTAATTACCATGCTTTTTTCCTCTTTATATTATTGGAGATATTCTGCTTTGGCTTAATCACTCGTTTTAATCACTTCCAACGAACAGCGAGCATGCATTCTGCCAATCGTTTTGTGGGTGGGATTCTTGAGCGAACAGATGCTGTTTCTTATTACTTTTCTCTCAAATCGACCAATAAGGACTTGGTTTCAGAGAATGCGCGGCTGAGGCGGCAAGTTGCCAATTTGGATTCACAATTAAAAGAAATTAGTTTGCCTGATTATTGTGAGTACAAAGATGATAGTATGAGTGTGCGTATATATAGTTTTATACCCGCTAAAGTGATTCAGAGTACTACCAATAAGCCGAATAATCACCTAACGATCAATAAAGGTTCTAAAGATGGGATTAAGCCTGAAATGGGCGTGATTAGTAGTAATGGAATAGTAGGAGTGGTAAAGGAGGTGAGTCCTCATTTTGCGGTGATCAACTCGGTATTGCATAAAGACATGAAATTTAGTGTCAAGTTGCAAAATACCAATCACAGAGGGTCTTTAAATTGGGGGGTACAAGACTTTCGTTATGCCATTTTAGAGGCCATTCCTAAACATGCTACCGTAGAACTTAATGATACGATTATTACCACTGGTCAGGCCATTTTGCCCTCAGATATTGTAGTGGGTACGATTGAGGATACGAAGATATTACCGGGTAGTAATTTCCATGAGATTATTGTACGACTATCTACTGACTTTAGTAATTTGGAGCATGTGTATGTAGTAGATTATATTTATCGTTCTGAACAGGACGCATTAGAAGCAAAATCGGAAAATGAATAGACTGGCATACTATATCATCAGTGCAATTGGTATTCTGTTGTTTCAGGTATTACTGCTCAATCGGGTTGAGTTACATGGCTTTTTATCGCCTTATATCTACCCGCTTATTATCTTATTGCTTCCACTAGAAACTCCTAAAGCCCTTCAGCTTTTTCTTGCCTTTATCGTTGGTATGACTATCGACTTATTTGGCAATACGATGGGGATGCATGCAGCCGCTTTGGTTTTTATGGCTTATATACGTCCATTGCTTATTCATATCAACCGCCCTATTAGCGACTATGAATCGAGTGACGAACCAACGATTCAAAGTTTAGGTTTCCGCTGGTTTCTTAGTTATGCGGGGGTTGCTATTTTTGTGCATCACTTTATTTACTTTTTTATTGAGGTATTTAGTTTTTCTTACCTTTTCCATACGCTTATCAAAATTGTGGGGAGTGCTATTATTTCCCTTTTCCTCATTATTCTTTATCAATACATTTTTTACGCTCGCAAGAAGGCGGAGCGATAGTCAGATATCAGGTAAAATTATGCTAAGTAAAGGGGAAAGAATAAATTGCCCAATCTAGCTGCCTATTTGATCAATTTATTTTTTCATCTTTACTAAGTAGTCTGTCCAGCTCCAATTCTAAAATCAAGATAGCCTCTCAGGTCAAGCTATATCGTGACAAGTCCCCTTCTCCTTCTTCATTATTTCTGTTAGTGCTTGTTCTATCATTGCTTGTGGTAAAGAAGGTAGGACTTGCCGACTGTTTAGGCATATTTGGCTGGCTAGTTCTGTTGTATAGGGTACATGTACAAATAGGGCATTTCCGCTGCCTTGTTGTTTACACCAGTTTAAAGATAGGTAATAGAGGTAGTTGCACAAGTAGGTTCCTGCATGATTAGAGCGAACAGTAGGTATGCCACGCGTACATAGCTGGCTTGCCCATTCATCTATGGGAAGTTGGGTAACTAAGGCTGGCTCGTTTTGGGGAACTGCTTCAAAAAAATGATGTTTTGGGGCATGATCGGCTCCAATATTTAAGGCTACGTATTCTAGTTGTATCCCTCCTTTGCTGGCATTGAGGCCAGTGTTTAAGATTAAATCGGGCTGAATGGTGTCTAGTAACTTGGTGTAGCTTGGTTCTATTTTTTGAAAGTTGACGGGTAGTATTTTCCGAAATAATTCGACCTTTTCGGGTGCGATTATATCCCTAACAATGAGTTCGGTCGGGTTGGTTTCGTGGGAAAGAAAGGGGCCGAAGCCTGTGAGTAGTGTTTTCATAATAACATATAAAGTGAAAGGCAATCAGTTGGAGGCTGAAACTTGTAAAAATACCACCAGCGGTGACGCTGGCGGCAGCCTAATTCATTCACTCATTCAGCATTGGGCGACCACAAGG